>JAAXUL010001006.1 GCA_013336035.1 Chloroflexales bacterium | reverse complement strand
CAACGTCGTGACGAAATAGCTCGTGCTCGGCGCGAAAGAGACGTCGCGGCAGCAGGTCGCGCAGTTGGTGGCCCCCCAGCTCGACTCGCATCACTCGCTCGCGGAGCAGCGGCAGCAGGGCACGGCGCCGGGCCCGCCAGCGTGGCAGGCGGCAGGCGCCCAGGGCCGGCTCGTGGATGGTGGTGTGCACAAAGATGGTGTTGAGCCGGTTGCGGGCGGCCCAGACGATCCACCCCTCGGCCTCGTCGAGGAAGTGGTCGTGGCCGATGATCAGCCCGCGCACGGGCAGGGCCGGCCGGTCAGCGACGGCGACGGCCGGCAGGGTCAAGGACTCATGGCGGGGGGTATGCGCGCCGTGGGGCCCGGGGGCGGCCCAGCGGCAGCCCAGGGCCTCGAGCAGGTCGTAGACGGCGTAGAGCAGGCCGCGCGGCCCGGCGCCGCGCAGCACCAGGCCCCGCTCGTCGGGCGCGCGCATAAAGCCGTCGCCCTCGGGGCCGTGGCGTAGCGCGATGCGCGGGCCGGGGGCGGCGGCCATAACAGGCGGCTCGGGGGCGCCAAGCAGGGTCAGGTGCGCCCGCAGCTCGTCGGCGGCCAGGCCCGCAACCGCGTCGTCACTGTCGAGCTCGATCACCCACCCAGGGTTGATGGTCAGTTCCACGCCGCCATTATATGCGAAGCTTGGGGTGTGGTGGTGCCTCGCTGCCTCGGCTGGGGCCTACCTGCGGGCGCCGGCCAGGCGGCGGAGCCAGCCGAAGGCGCCGCTGGGCGGCTCTGTAGGCCTGACCTGCTCGGCCCGCTGCCGCCTCGCGCCGCGGATGGCCTCGCGGACGAGCCGTGCCTCGGCGGCCTCCTGGTTGCGGCGCCTGACCTCGGCCTTCGCCAGGAAGAAGTCTCGCTCGGGGATCATATGGGCCTCGCTTTCGCCATGGGCTCATCGTGTCGCTGAGCCTATGGTAGCGCGGCCAGGTCGCCTCCACATCGAGGGGATCAGGTATCCTTCCCGGCGGGTTGCGGCCTAAGGGTCAGCCCTCAGACCTAAGGGTGATCCCGTAGAGCCCCTGGCCCAGGTGTGACCAGGGGCTGGGCTGCGAGGCGGCTCGCAGCTCATCGGCGCTACGGCTCGCACGCATCGCCGATGAGCCGCAGCGCAAGCTGGGGCGGTTCCGCCTCGGCGTCCGTCAGCGCCACCATGATCGAGGCGCGCATCTGATCCAGCTCGTCGATGAAGCTGTAGCGGCGCGTCACCCCGTCGTCGCCGCGATACCACAGCGACGCGCTCAGGCTATAGGTCCCCGCCGGCACGCCTGCGGTGCTGTAGCTTAGCGCCCCGCCTGGCCCGGAGACTATGATTGGCACGCTGTACAGGGCCCCGGTGGCGGTGGCGAGGTGCACCTGGCCGACTGTGGGGAAGTTCAGCCCCTGGTAGTCGGGGCGATTCGCCGGGGCCATGCTCGCAACCCATCTGGGGGCCGCCACGGCGCGGCAGCTCGCCATGAGCCCCGCGTCGATGTCTTTGACGATCAAATCGATATTGGTCATCCCGTCTGAGTTGAACACCAGCGTCGGCGCGCTGCGGTAGTAGGAGGGGAACGAGGCCACCCCGCCCATCAGGCCCGTCACAGGTAAGTCCGAGAGGCTGATGACGAAGACTTCGGCGCCTGCCGCCTGCAGCCGCTCGCGGCTCACCTTTACCATCTGGGTCACCGGCCGGTCAAGGCCGACCTGCTGGCTGATGCCGTCGATGGTGAGGGTGGCGGTGTAGATGCCGCCGACCCTGGTCGTCTGACACTCGGCGCTCTCGATCACCATGCTGCCCAGCGCTCTGCAGTAGTGCCCGGAGGGGTAGGTGCTCGAGTCGCTCTGTGTCACCCTCAGGTTGCTCTGCGACTCGTGGAAGAACTGGTTCGAGATGCCATCGGTGACGAACAGGACGACCTGGCGGTAGGTGTAGGCGCGCCCGTCGCTGTGGACGATCCCCTCGGGCGCCGCGTCAAGGATCAGGCTGGCGCGGTAGAGGCCCGCGGCGCCGTTGGTGCCGCCCGAGGTGCGGTAGTTGTCGCCGCTGCTGTGGGTGCTGCGGTCCCACATCTTGGCGATCAGCTCGCTGGGGTTGTCGCTGAACGGCGTGCCGTTGGCGAAGGCCTCGTTATTGCCGTTGCGCTGCACGATGTCGGTGAACCACACCAGGGCCATCTGGTCGCTGGGACGGCTCGTGGTGTACGCGATGTTCCCCGGCATATTGGTGAGCCTGATCAGGGTCTCGATGGCCCGCTTGGCGACGCCGATGCGGCGCTCGTTCGGGTTACTCCAATAGTAAGTCGTGCCGGTATTGGTGACCCGCGAGCTGTCGGGCGCGGCGGTGTCACCCACCCCGTCGCCGTCGGTGTCGTAGAGCGGGCCGTTCGCGCACTGCCAGAACCTTGCCGGCTCGCCCGGGAAACTCTGGTCCGGCGGAGTGCCTTGGCCGCTATCGCACTGGCCCTTGAAGTTGGCGCTCATCGAGCCGGACTGGTCGAGCACGACGACGTACTGGATGGGCTGGGGCGAGGCGTTCGTGACGTAGTGCTCGGGGCGCAGCTGCACATTGCCGCTCGCGGGGGGTGGCGCCGGGCAGCCTGCGGTGGTGCCGGCTGAGGCCAGGGCGCTGCCTGCGCCTGATACGCTCACCAGGGGCAGGTACACACAGTGAAGTGAGGCCAGCGTGGGGGCGGCGCCCACCGGGGCAAACCCCTGGGCGAGCAGCGCGGTCGCCGGCAGGGCGAGGAGAAACAGCAGCCAGAGCACGCTGTGGCGGCGCATCGTCGCTCTCCTTGGTGCTAAGATGGTCGTACGTGCAGTTAAACGCTGATCCGAGCACCAATAGGAGAATTTAGGCCAACCGCGCCCCAGGCCCCCTTACACCGAGCGCGCCGCGAGCCCGTGCTCGAGCGCGTAGGTGGCGGCCTGGGTGCGCGAGCTGAGGCCGAGCTTGCCCAGGATGTTGCGCACGTGCACCTCGGCGGTCTTCTCCGAGATCACAAGGGCCTCGGCAATCGCCCGGTTCGAGAGGCCGCGCGTGATCAGGGCCAGCACCTCAAGCTCGCGCGGGGTCAGCCCGTCGACGGTCCGGGGCTGGGAGGGGGCGCCCCGCTGCGGCGCGGCGGTGGCGGGCGCCAGGCTGGCCTCGAGGGCGGCGATGTGGCGCCGCTCGTGGGCCGCGCCTAGGGCCTCGGCGAGCACGCGCGCGGCGCGCAGCTCGGCGCGGGCCTCGGCGAGGGCCTCGGCGGTCTCGAGGCGTAGCAG
>JAAXUL010001005.1 GCA_013336035.1 Chloroflexales bacterium | reverse complement strand
GCAAAATCCGCTCGCACGGCTTGCGCCCGCTCGACGAAGAGCCGCACCGCCGCATAGCGAGCCAGCTCGGCCACCGCGATTGGGGCATCGTCGAGGGTTGTGCTTTCGCTGGTGCTGCCAACTGCTGTGCTGATGGTGCGCTGCGTCGTGGAGGCGCGTGGGGGCAGGTCAAGGGGCGCCACGGCGAACTCGTGCTCGCCGGACAGGCGCAGTGGCATCCGGCTGGTAACCAGCACCTTCAGCCCCGGCGCGACGGCCAGCAATGCGCTGACCAGCGGGGCTGCGGCGACGATCTGCTCGAAGTTGTCCAGCAGCAGGAGCAGCTGCTGCTCGCGCAGCGCGTCTTTCAGGCCGCCCAGGATCGTCTCGCCCGCCTGCTCCTTGACGCCAAGAGTCAACGCGATGGTACCCGCAACACGGGTCGGGTCGCTGAGCGGTGCCAGGTTGACGAACCGGATCCCATCCGCCAGGTCATCCAGCAGCTCGCTCGCGACCTGGATGCCCAGCCGTGTTTTTCCGCTGCCGCCTGGTCCGGTCAGGGTGAGCAGCCGGACATCGGTGCGGCGCAGGAGACGGCAGAGCGCCCCAAGCTCCTGCTCGCGCCCGATAAGAGGGGTGGGCTGGAGTGGCAGGTTGTGCGGGTGGTTGGCGAGCGTGTGCAGGGGCAGGACGGGGTCCCTCAAGCGATCCACCGCCCGTTCGCCACGGGCGGCCTGGAGAAAGGCTACGCGCTCCTCGGGCGCAATCGCCAGGCAGTCGGCGATCCGCGTGGCCAGCTGTTTGGAGGGTCGGCGCTCGTCGGCCTCGATGCGGCGGATGGTCACGACTGCGCAGCCGAGGCGCGGCGCCAGCTCTTCCCGCGTCAAGTCGAGCGCTTTGCGGCGTCGCCGGACCCAGGCGCCGAACGAGAATAGCTCGCTCATGAGTCCTCCCTGCTGGACATCACTACGCCGGGGTACCAGCGGAGGCATGGAAGAGCGTCTGGTGTATGCGGTTGGAGCACTTGTTGTGACCCTGATTGTAGCACAAGCTGCTCCCCAGGCACCGCCCGCCTGTGGTGTACTAGGGCCAGGCTGAATGACTGAGCGACCGTACGGAAGGAGCAACCGGAGCCATGATCCAGATCCAGCACATTGCCCCCTTGTTTACCGCCGAAGCAGCACTGCCCGACGGTGCGATCGGCGAGATCAACCTGGGCGACTACCGTGGTCAGTATGTCGTGCTCTTCTTCTATCCGCTAGACTTCACCTTCGTCTGTCCGACCGAAATCTACGCGTTCGCTGACCGGATCGACGACTTCCAACAGCGGAACTGCGCCGTGCTGGGCGTGTCGGTCGACAGTGTGTACGCTCACCTGGCGTGGCTGCGCGTCGGGCGCAACGAAGGGGGCATCGCGGGAACGCCCTACCCGCTCATCGCTGACCTGGACAAGCAGATTGCGCGGGACTATGGCGTGCTGCTCGACAAGCCGGCCGTGGCGCTGCGTGCGCTGTTCCTCATCGATCGGTCGGGGATTGTGCGCAGCGCGATGGTGAACGACCTCACGCTTGGACGCAATCTCGATGAAGTGATCCGGCTGCTCGATGCCCTGCAGAGCAGCGAGCAGTCTGGCAACGTCTGCCCAGCTAATTGGCGCCGCGGCGAGCCCATGCTAGAGGCGAGCCTTGAGGGCGTCCGTGCGTATGCTCGCGAGCACGCTGCATTCCCATGACAGAGGCAAACCACGACATCCTAGTTCGCACGGTGGCTGGAGCGGTATGCATAGGAACAGAGGCATTATGCTGGACGTACTGGTTGGCATCATGCTCGGCGTCGCCTACGTCGCTGCCCCAGGGCCGGTGAATATCGAGACGCTGCGTCGCGGCCTGCGCGGCGGCGTATGGGCGGCGCTTGCCCTGCAGGTGGGCTCCCTTGCGGGCCATCTGCTCTGGGCGATCCTGGCCCTGGCCGGCGTCGGGGCGCTCCTCACCCACAGCGTTGCCCAGCT
This sequence comes from Chloroflexales bacterium, assembly GCA_013336035.1. Taxonomy (GTDB): domain Bacteria; phylum Chloroflexota; class Chloroflexia; order Chloroflexales; family Chloroflexaceae; genus CAIWXH01. The sequence goes on along the minus strand of JAAXUL010001005.1, from coordinate 1,297 downwards.
CTGGCTTGGCGTGGTCGGCACAGGCCTGCTCATCTATCTGGGCTGGTCGACGTTGCGGAGCTCGCAGGAGCTGGTTGTGGTCGCCTACCCAGGAGTTGGTGTGCACCCGCTGGGGCAACCGGGCGCCCACAGCCTTAGGCACTGCTTCTGGGCCGGCGCGGCGATCGCGACGGCGAACCCCTTCGCGCTGGTATTTTGGGTGTCAGTCGGGGGCACGATGGGCAGGAGCGGTTCACAGGATCCCACCACGCTGCTGCTCGGCTTCTTTCTCGGCGGCCTGCTCATGGGGGTCGTGGTCGCGCTGCTCGTCGGTCTGTGGAGCAGGCACATCTCCCACCGCCTGGTGCAGCTGACCGCCCGTGGCTGCGGGTTGGCGCTGATTGGCTGTGGGCTGCTGGTGGGCTTACGCCTGGTGTTGCCCTGACCTACACGCGGATCTGGAGGGGGCATTATTATTCCGGGAAAATCGCACCCTAAGGGCCAGCCACTCGGGCTGGCCCTTGTCGTACTGGAAGCGTGGGACCAGAACCATGCTTCCGGTACGAGTTGACGTCGCCGTGAGCCGCTCGTAGCATAGCCGAGGGCCTCCTGACGCGGCTGTTATCGGCACCTACGCCCTCACCCCAGCAGATTTGAGGCCAGAACTCGTACCAGATCACCTTGGTCGAGCTCAGGCCAGCCGTGCAGCCGTCTTAGCGTACGAAATTCCCGGAATAAAAAGGTGCCCCCGATTCCCCGATCGATGAAGCCGAGCATCTGGCCGTGGTAGGCCTTCTCCTCGGGGTAGTCGGGGTGTCGCTTTGCGTCCATGGTGTCTCACTGTGGCGGCGATGTCATGTGGTGACGGGTAGGTGGGCGAGGCTCGGGTGGCGCTTGAGCAGCACCCAATCAGGACAGGGTGTTCAGGCGCGTTGTCGGCATCAGGAGACCATCGGCTGCTGTCGCCCGTCGGGGGTGCTGCTCGCAAGCGTGACCTTCGCCACTACGATATGGTGGTCGCTGAGCTTTACGACTTTTCCTGCCCAGGGGCTGTGGTACTCCGGGTGGTGGACCTCCACCGAGCTATAAGCGTGGTGCTCCGCCGAGACGCAGATGTGATCGATCCAGTGGGCGGCGCTCAGGCAGTCCAGCTTGCTGTGAAGGAGGGCCTGGCGCAGCGCCTTGCAGGTTGCGATTGTCATGCTCCCCAAAAACTGTACAGCGGGGAATGTCAGTCCTCGTCCAGCGCGGGGAAGCGGAGCATAGCAGCCCGGTCAAGATGAGCCCTCACCACAGCTCGGCCTGGACCTCGCTGGAG
>JAAXUL010001004.1 GCA_013336035.1 Chloroflexales bacterium | reverse complement strand
GGGCCTGATCGAGGAGGTGGCAGTAGACGGACCAAGCGTACGGATCGATCTGGTGCTGACTAGCGGCTGGTGCCCATTCGCTATGCACCTGCTCGGCGAGATGGAGGAGCGCGTCGCCGCCATCGAGGGCGTCGACGCGGTGAAGGTCAACATCACCTGGGGCTCGACATGGTCGCCCGAGCGACTGTCGCCCGAAGCCCGCCGCAAGCTCACGCTGCCGATGGAGCAGCTGCTGCCGCTGCGCGAGGCGCGCCTGCGCGCCGAGCAAGAGCGCCGCGCCGCTCTGGCAGCCGCCAATCAGTGACAAGGAGGTCACCGTGCAAGGCGATGCCTTTGTCTTCGATTGTGTCTGCCACATCTTCAACTTCGATAAGAAGAACGCTCTCGGCAAGGCTGGCGAGATGTTCATCAACCACCTCTACGCCTTCCACCAGGTCCTCACCCCGCCTGGCGAGCGTGTGCTGAAGCCCGAAGAGTTCCTGCGCGAGTGGAGCGTCGACGAGATCGCCGAGATGGTCTTCACCCAGAGCGGCACCGACATGATCGTCGCCCAGCCCCTCCCCCTCACCGACCTATTCCACGATGGGCTGTCGCAATGGGAGAAGTGCGCCGAGATGGCGCGCAAATACCCCGACCGAGCGGTCTTCTGGGGCTCGATCAACCCGCTCGAGGGCAAGAAGGCCCTCGACCTGATGAAGCTGCAAGTCGAGGAGCACGGCGCGAAGGCCTTCAAGCTCTACAATGTGCGCTACGACTACGGTCAGCCCTTCCCCTGGCGTATGGACGACCCGCGGATCGCCTTCCCAATCTTCGAGCAGGCCCAGAAGCTTGGCGTGAACCTGATCGGGGTGCATAAGGGTGTGCCCCTTGGCCCGCAGCATATCGAGCACACTCAGGTCTGGGATATGGACGGCGCCGCCGAGAACTTCCCCGATATCAACTTTGTGATCTTTCACGTCGGCCTGCCCTTCATCGACGAAGTCTGCTGGCAGCTGATCCGCTTCCCCAACCTCTACGCCTCGATCGCCGCCACGGTCAATTTCGTGGTGCGCTCGCCGCGGGTCTTCGCCGAGAATATGGCCAAGCTCCTCTTCTGGTGCGGCGAGGACAAGATCCTCTACGGCGGCGAGACGCCGATCTGGCACCCGCGCTGGGCCCTTGAGGCCTTCTGGAACTTCGAGCTGCCCCAGGACATCGTCGATGGCTACGGCTGCGGCCAGCTGACGAAGCAGGCCAAGCAGAAGATTCTGGGCGGCAATCTGGCTCGTCTGCACGGCCTGGATACCAGCGCCAAGCAGCGGGAGCTCGGTCAGGTCTAGCCGGCTAACGATCAGGTTGGGATTGGGGCGGACCCCTGTGTACGCCCTTACGGAGATCCCGCCCCTCCCGACCAGACAGGCCCGCTTACGCCGCTCTGCGGCCGCCCTCGATATACCCGAGCGACTGGTGGCGGAAGTAGGTGTTGTACAGCTCGGCGTAGTGGCCGCCGCGGGCCATCAGCAGCTCGTGGCTGCCCTCCTCGATGATCGCGCCCTTGCGCAGCACGACGATCCGGTCGGCGCTGCGCACTGTGCTCAAGCGGTGGGCGATCACGATCGAGGTGCGCCCCGCCAGCACCTCGTCGAGCCCCTCCTGGATGAGTGTCTCGGTCAGCGGATCGATGCTGGCCGTGGCCTCGTCGAGGATGCAGATCGACGGGTCCTGCAGCAGCACGCGGGCCAGGGCGACCAGCTGCCGCTGGCCCATCGAGAGGCTACTACCACGCTCGCCCACCTCGCTGTCAAGCCCGCGGGGCAGGCCAGCGATCCAGTCGCCGCTGCCCACCCGCCGCGCCGCCTCAAGCACCGCGGCGTCCTCGGCCTCGGGGCGCCCGTAGCGGATGTTCTCGCGCACCGTGCCGTCGAAGAGGAAGGGCGACTGGGTCACGATCCCCAGGCGGGTGCGGTAGTCATCCAGGTCGAGGGCCCGGAGGTCCTCGCCGTCGATGCGGATCGACCCGCCCTGGAACTCGTAGAAGCGGGCCACCAGCCTGGCGATGCTGCTCTTGCCCGATCCCGTGTGGCCCACCAGGGCCACCGTCTCGCCGGGCCTGATGCGCAGGCTGAAGCCCGCCAGCACCGGCTCGCCCTCGCGGTAGGCAAAGTCGACCGCGTCGAACTCGATCGCGCCCCTGATCAGCGGCAGCCTGCGCGAGTCGCTCTGCACGACCCGCGGCTCGGCGTCGATCAGGGCGAAGACCCGCTCGCTTGAGGCCAGGCCCTGCTGGAACTGGCTCCAGAACGAGGCGATGCTGGTCAGCGGGAACCAGAAGACGGCCATGCCCTGGATGAAGAGGAACCACTCGCCCGAGGTGATCGTGCCGCCGCGCACCTGCTGGCCGCCAACATAGACCAGCAGCGCCGTGCCCACGCCGGCCAGCATATTCAGGACCGGGAAGATGCTGCTGAAGGTGTAGCGGGTGCGCATATTCACCCGCCGGCTCTGGTCGTTCACCTTCACAAACTCGGCGTAGATCGCCGGCTCCTGCCGAAAGGTCTTGGCCACACCGATGCCGTTCACCGTCTCCTGGACGTGGGCGCTGACCGTGGCATTCATACGCCGCGAGGCGGTGATCGTCTTGCGGGCGAGGGCGCGGAAGCCCAGGGCCGCGGCGACGATGAACGGCGCCAGCCCGAGCAGGATGCCCGTCAAGAGCAGGTCGATCGTGGCCAGATAGCCCAGGATGACCGCCACCAGCAGCAGGCGGCTCAGCAGATCCATAGTCAGGACCATCACCTGCGAGAAGGCGGCCGTGTCGGAGGTGACGCGGCTGACGATCTTGCCGCTGGGGAACTGGTCGTAGAACGACAAGTCCCGCCTGAGCACAGCGTCGGCGGCATCCTCGCGCAGCCTAAGCACCACGTCGCCCACGGCCTGCGACGAGAGGGTCTGGCGCACAAGGTTGAAGACCCACGACAGGCTGGCCAGGCAGGTCAGGGCCAGGGCCACCAGGCCGATCTGGGCCATGGGCGTGTCGGGGCGCAGCCCGTCGAGGCTGCGGGCGATGAAGATCGGCACGCCGGCCTCGAGCACAGCCGTCCCGCTGATCATCGCCGCGGCGATCAGCATCTTGCGCGCCTGAGGGCGGAAGTAGCCGGTGATGCGCCGCACCAGATCGCCATCGCTGTACGTGCGGTCGTACTCCTCGGCGTCGAGGCCATCGAAGAGGAAGCCCACAGTCCTGTCTCCTTCTGTATGCCTATGGCGCCCCAGGTGTGCCTGGCGATCAAGTGACGGGTGAGGGCT
>JAAXUL010000269.1 GCA_013336035.1 Chloroflexales bacterium | reverse complement strand
GGATCGTTGCCTCAGATCATAATCTTACCGGCGTGTCGTCACAGCCAAGACGAGGGGCCGGGGAGAATGTGAGGCATGATGAGTCCGACAAGCAAGCGCGAGTTGCTGAAGGCGATCCGGCCGCCAGGGGTGTTCGGGCCGACGCCGGCGACCGCGGCCACGCGGGCCGTCTGCGCCGCCACGGCGAGGCCCGTGTCGATAATGGTCGCCCCGGGCGCCGCCGCGGCGATCAGGCCGCGCAGGGGCGGGAAGTGGGTGCAGCCGAGGACCAGGGTGTCCACGCCGTCGGCGGCCAGGGGCGCGACGTAGCCGGCCACCACGGCCGCGGCCCGCGGGCTCGCCAGATCGCCCGCCTCTACCAGGCTCACCATCTCTGGGCAGGCCACAGTCCGCACCTCGACCCCGTCGCCGAAGCGCTCGACCAGGCGCGCGAAGCGGTCGCCCGTGAGCGTGCCGCTGGTGGCGAGGACGGCCACGCGGCCCGTACGCGTCGCCGCGACGGCGGGCTTCACGCCGGGCTCCATGCCAACAATGGGCACGGGCAGGGCGGACCGCAAGAGCTCGACGGCCGCCGAGGTGGCGGTGTTGCAGGCCACCACCACCACGCGGGCGCCCTGGCCCACCAGCCAGCGGGCGCAGGCCAGCGAGCGGGCGCGCACCTGCGCGGTCGGCAGGGGCCCGTAAGGGCAGTGGGCCGTGTCGGCCAGGTAGATCAGGTCGTGCCGCGGCAGGGCAGCCCGCACGGCGCGCGCGACCGAGATCCCGCCCAGGCCCGAGTCGAACAGTCCGATGCTCACAGGTCAGCCGCGGCACACAACCGCGAACCCCTCGAAGAAGCGCAGCCAGCGGGGCTCGGCCTGGCGCCAGAGGTGCTCGGGGTGGCACTGGACGGCGACGACGAAGTGGTCGCCGGTGCCCTCGAGGGCCTCGATCACGCCATCGGGCGCGCGGCCTACCACGCGCAGGCCGGGGGCGACATCCTTCACGGCCTGGTGGTGCATCGTGTTGGCCAGCACCTCGTCGGCGTCGAGGCGGCCCGCGAGCCAGCTGTCAGCCTCGAGGGCGAGCCTGTGGCCCTCGACATCGTAGATCTCGAGCTTCGTATTGTGCTGGTGGTCGAGGGCCTCGGGCAGCTGGCTGGGGAGATCCTGCCAGAGCGAGCCGCCGAAGGCCACGTTGAGCACCTGGATGCCGCGGCAGATGCCCATCAGGGGCTTCTTGTCCTCGCGCGACCAGCGCGAGAGCGCGACCTCGACCGTATCGCGCTGGGCGTCAACCTCGCCGAGCCTGGGGTGGCGCTCCTCAGCGAAGTAGGCCGGGTCGATATCGACGCCGCCGGGCAGCAGGACGCCGTCGCAGCGCTCGTAGAGGGCGCGGGCCACCTCGAGGTCGTCGCTGAGGTGGATGAGCAGCGGCACGGCCCCCCCGGCCTCGAGGGCCTGTAGGTAGGGCGGGCGTACGGCCATCAGGGACCCGCCCCAGGCAGCGGTGCTGTTCATACATGAGATGCCGATGATCGGGCGCGTCATAGGTGCGATCCTAAGCGGCGCGGGCCGGCGCCTGCCGGAGCCCGGCGCAGCTTGCGACAAAGGCGGCGAAGACGGCCTGCCAGCGGGGGTCGGCCTGAGCCTGCAGGGCCTCGGGGTGGCCCTGGACGCCAAGCACAAACGAGTCGCCGGTGCCCTCAAGGGCCTCGATCACGCCGTCGGGGGCCCACGCCACGGCCCGCAGGCCCGGGGCGATCTCGCGCACCGCCTGGTGGTGCAGCGAGTTGATCGTCAGGCGCTCGGCGCCGAGCAGCCGGGCCAGGCGCGAGCCGGGCGCGATCCGGATCTCGTGGGCCATATGGGTCCAGTCCTCGCGCTCGTACGAGAGGTTGTGGCCCAGCTCGGCCGGGATCTCCGAGGGGATATCCTGGTAGAGGGTGCCGCCGAGCGCGACGTTGAGCACCTGCACGCCGCGGCAGATCCCTAGCAGCGGCTTGCCCTCGGCCACGGCCCAGCGGGCCATCGGCAGCTCGGCGCTGTCGCGCAGGGGGTCGATCACGCCCAGCTTGGCGTGAGGGTCGGCGCCATAGTGGGCGGGCGAGATGTCGCCGCCGCCGGCAAAGAGCACGCCGTCGAGCCGCTCGTAGAGCGCGCGCAGGGTCGCCTCGTCTTGCACGGGCGGGATCAGCATCGGGGCGCCGCCAGCCCGTAGGATAGCGTCCACATAGGTCTGGCGATGGCCAAACGAGGGGGGACACCAGGCCCGGTCGTGGAAGGTCCCGCACGAGATACCGATCAGGGGCTTCATGTCGCTTACCGCTCCTCTGTCTGCGGGGGTGGGCGCCCCGCGGGGCAAGGGGCCGCATTATTCGCGCATTATAGCACAGAGGCCTTTCAGCCCGGCCCTCACCCGCCGGCCCCCTCGCCTGTGGCATGCGCTGACAGGCGAGGGGGCGATGACGCTACGCGTCGGCGCGAAGCGCCATCACGGCCTGCGTCTGAGCCCCTCCTACACGGCGGGCACCTGCTGGGTCAGGCAGTGCCAGGCCCCCATACCCCAGACCATATCGGTGCAGTCGATGCCGATGACCTGGCGGTCGGGGTAGCAGCGCTGCAGCACCTCGGCGGCGCGCTCGTCGCTGGGCCCGCCGAAGGTTGGCAGCAGGATGACCGTGTTGGCCACGTACCAGTTGGCGTGGCTCGCCGGCAGGCGCTGCCCATCGTATACGACGGGGGGCGGCATCGGGATGGTGAGGATTGTCAGGGGGCGGCCGGCCAGGTCGGTCATCAGCTGGAGGCGGCGCAGGTTCTCCTGGAGCACGTGGTAGTTCTCGTCGCGGGGGTCCTCCTCGACGGCTGTGACGATGGTGCAGGGGGCGACGAAGCGGGCGAAATCGTCGATGTGGCCGTCGGTGTCGTCGCCGGCGATGCCCTCGCCCAGCCAGAGGAACTTCTCGACGCCGAGGAATTCGCGCAGCCGGTCCTCGATCTCGGCTTTGCCGAGCAGGGGGTTGCGGTTGGGGTTGAGCAGGCACTGCTCGGAGGTGAGCAGGAGGCCCCGGCCGTCCACGTCGATCGAGCCGCCCTCGAGGACCATGTTGGTGGGGAAGCAGGGCGCGTCGAGGTAGGCGGCCATCTCGCGCGGGATCTGGTCGTCGAGGTCGAAGGGGGGGTATTTGCCGCCCCAGGCGTTGTAGCCCCAGTCGGTAGCGGCGAGGCGGGGCGCGTCGTCGCGTGTGACGAAGATCGCGCCGTGGTCGCGGCACCAGGCGTCGTTGGTCGGGAAGCGGTGGAAGTAGATCTCGCCCTGGGCCCCGGCCTCGGCAAGAAACGCGCGGGCGGTAGCTTCCATAGCCGTGTTGGCCACATTAATGTGCACCGGCTCGGAGCGGGTCAGGGCGGCGACGGCGCGGGCGTAGACCGGCAGGATAATGTCGAGCTTGCCGGGCCAGCTGGCCTCCTTGTGGGGCCATGACAGCCAGGTGGCCTGGTGGGGTGCCCACTCGGGGGGCATGCGGTACCCTAAGGCCTTCGGCGTCTGCATAGGGGTGGTCTCTCTTCTCTGGGTCGAGGTGTCTCTGCACCGAGTGACCCTATTATAGCGCCAGCGAGAGACAACCTTAACTCTGCGGCCCTACCCCTCGTCGATAAACCGCCGCGTGATCTCGCCGTAGGCGTCGATGCGGCGGTCGCGTAGGAATGGCCAGTGGGTGCGCTGCACGTCGAGCATGCCCAGGTTCACCGGCTGCACGATCACGGCGGGCTCGTCGGCGGGGGCCCTGGCGAGGAGGCTGCCCTGCGGGTCGCTGATAAAGCTCTGGCCCCAGAACTCGATCCCGCCGGCCGGGTCGCCCTCGTGGCCGGTGCGGTTGACGCTGACCACGTAGCAGCCGTTGGCGATACCGTGCGAGCGCTGGATCAGCTCCCAGCTCTGGTGCTGGGCCACGCCGTGCTCGGCCTTCTCGCCGGGGTGCCAGCCGATCGCCGTGGGGTAGAAAAGGATGTCGGCGCCGCGCAGGGCCGTCAGCCGCGCCCCCTCGGGGTACCACTGGTCCCAGCAGATCAGCACGCCGAGCTTGCCGAAGCGGGTCGGGAAGACCTTGAAGCCCAGATCGCCCGGGGTGAAGTAGAACTTCTCGTAGAAGAGCGGGTCGTCGGGGATGTGCATCTTGCGGTACTTGCCCAGGTAGGCCCCGTCGGCGTCGAGCACCGCCGCCGTGTTGTGGTAGAGGCCCTCGGCCCGCTTCTCGAACAGGCTGGCCACGATCACTACGCCCAGCTCGCGGGCCAGGTCGCCAAGGGCGGCGCTGCTGGGGCCGGGCACCGGCTCGGCCAGGGCGAAGTTGACGTGGTCCTCGCTCTGGCAGAAGTAGAGCGAGCGGAACAGCTCGGGCAGGCAGACCACCTGGGCGCCCCGGGCGGCCGCCTGGCGCACACCCTCGACGGCCCGGGCCATGTTTTCGGCGGCGTCGGCCGTGCAGCGCATCTGCACCAGGCCTATGTTGATCACGCGCGGGTTACTCATCTCGGACCTCTCGACAGGCAAGGCGCACAGCCCCGGTCGTGCCGGCGCCCACAAGGGCGCCTACATGATAGCATAGCGCCGCTCCAGGACACGCATCCTGGCAGGCTGCACGCTCAGCGCCTTATGCTGCGCCCTGCCAGTCGCCGCCCGCGACCCGCCGCAGCTCGCCCGCTCTGATCAGGGCGAGCGGCCCGGCGCCAGCCACGTAGACCCACGCCCGCCTTGGGCCCTCAGCGGTCGCGACCTCTAGCGCGATGCGCTCGTAGAGGTTATGCGTGTCGCCCTCGATGTAGCCCTCGAGGTCGTCGAGGTCGGCCATCACCAGCTGGTAGACGGGCGGCCGGAGGGCGATGATGGCGCCACGTACCATATCGTCGGGCCGCAGCATATCGGGCGCGGTGACGAGGAAGGGGTAGGGCCCCTCGGTGAAGAGCGCCGCGCCCACGAGCGTGGCGGGGGCCTCGGCGGCCGTCTGCCCGCCGAGGTAGCGGGCGTAGTTGGGCTGGCCCGGCCTGAGCGTGCCGTAGACAAACAGGGGGAGGTGGTAATGCACGGTTGCGGGCCTACCCGCTCAGCGCGCGGTAGCGCTGCGCTTGCGCCCCGGCGGCAGGCCGCGATGATCGTGAGCGGGCGGGCCTATTGCTGGAGAAGTCACTGCGTGCAGTAGCGGAAGCTGAAGGCCCTTTCGTCGTTACCATAGAGGTAGAAATCTTCTGTGCGGTTGTGGTGGTACCAGTCCGGAGCCACCGGGAGCTGGAGGCTCCAGCGGTACTTGCGGCCATTATAGATCGCCACATTGGCCCAGTTGCTTCCTTCATCGAGCTGCAGCTTCAGCGCGGACGGGTCTGTAAAGCCGTTTTGTGAGGCGTACCAGCGCTGTCCGGCCGGCACGCTCACCCTGGTCGGGGTGTCACACGTGCTGTCGCTAGGCAGAGGGGGTGTTGTGTCCAAGGGCTGGTCGGTGCAGTAGCGGAAGCTGAAGGCCCCTTCGTCGTTACCATAGAGGTAGAAATCTTCTGGGTGGTTGTGGTGGTACCAGTCCGGGGCGGCCGGGAGCTGAAGGCTCCAGCGGTACTCTCTATTCGTGTTGATCGCCACATTGACCCAGTTGCTTCCCTCATCGCGCTGCAGCTTCAGCGCGGCCAGGTTCGTGATGCCATTTTGTGAGGCGTACCAGCGCTGGCCGGCCGGCACGCTCACCCTGGTCGGGGCATCGCAGGTGCCGATGGAAGGAGGCGGCGGTGATGGCGCCGGGTCAACCTCGACCGACCCATTGCCCCACCTGCCATGTGTGATCCCGGATCTGCCAGTCCCCTCGAACATGGAGTAGATACTATAGCCCGGGGCTGTGGTTGCGGCATCGTAATACCGTTGGTCCCCATAATTATAGAATCCGAGGAACAGCGCATTCACAAGATCGCCAAAGTGATAGATGGGATCATTCGTATTATAGGGGAAATCCCTCGGGTTTTTTAAGAAGGGCAGATGAAAATCTAGGGTCTTGCGCAGCACCTGCTCGTGTGTCTCAAAGACACGGTACCCATGGTGCTGCAATGCCTCTGCGGCAGAGAATAATGCGCCAATAGACTTGGCGGAATAGTGTAAGCCCCTTTGACTGTTGCGATCACTTTTGATGCTGCCGTCCGTGTCAATCCCAGTCAGCTGTATGTTGAACTGCGCATATGTCTTGTCCAGCAGAGTCCTGTCCTCTGTATAGGCCGCCAGGGAGGCCATAAATGCCACATACCAGTGGCCATGGTTCATAAGAGGGACCTCACCTTTGGCATAGGTCGAGAGGTCGAACATATTCCTTCCGAACTCGGCGACCCAGGCTTTGAACGCGGCTTTCTCGCGCCATCCCGGGTAGTCCTTGATCAGGTCGGCCCCATAAACGAACAGAGAGAGCGACGTGGAGATACCCAAACCCGAGTAGTGGTTCGCTGTTTCTACCAGCTTGCTTCCATTGGTGGGTAAATTTGTGAACGTCGGGTACATGCGCGTCTGGGGGTTAATCGCCCAGACGCGGATAAACTCGGCGGCGCGCTCCGCGTACTGTTGTTCGCCAGTCAGCTGGTAGGCCATGCCCAGGGAGTACACGGCGCCAGCGACTAACTCTGCTCGTTCGTCGTCAAGGTTGTAGTCTTTGGCGATTGAAGGGCACTCTGAGAGGATCAAGGCGCCGCTGGCGTCGGTGGGGCAGCCATAGTAGCTGCCGACCGACATAAAATAGTGGGGGTCACGGTTATCTAGCCCCCCATTGAAAGTTACACTGTAATCTTCTGTTTTATTAAGATAGTAATGGGCGTCATCCATGATGCGCTGGTAGAATGATGGCCTTGCCTGATAATCCGCCTTGATTCTGGTAAGCTCAGTGTCATTTAAATGAACGGAGGATGAGGGCGTGCCAGCGAGAGTGGGAGACGCCGGTAGGCTGATAATTAGTGCGCAAAGGAGGATCAGGAGAGTGCGCATAGTACATTCTCCGTGGAAAATACATTTAAAGACGCGTGGGCAGGATATTGCAGATCATATCATTAACAAAAGGCTATGTCAATCTTTTTATGTCTACATGAGCCTAACAATCTGCCTCCTGAACCTGACATTTTATTTATTGGTCAATGGCTTGCATATGTTCTGCTCTATGGCCGGCATATCCGGGGTGGGCGGCGGCCGCGTCTACCGCGTCGAGGTGCGGCAGATCGGCCGGCGCCAGTGGCCGCCCCCGCCGAGCTATGAGCGGGCGCCGCGCCGCATCTTCCTGGTGTATACTCTTCCTGTACCCCTAGCGAGCTATCTGAGAAGGAGCGCGATATGTCTAGGCTGAGCGAGGACGAGGTCGCGGTGCGCCTCGAGGCCCTGAGCGGCTGGTCGCGCCGCGGCGACGCGATTGTCAAGACCTACAAGCTGCCCGGCTTCCCCTCTGCCGTCGCCTTCGTCACCCACGTCGGCTTCCTGGCCGAGGCCGCCGGCCACCACCCCGATATCGATATCCGCTACAACCGGGTCACCCTGGCCCTCACCTCTCACGACGCCGGCGGCCTGACCGCGAAGGACTTTGACCTGGCCGCCGCCGCCGATGAGGCGATGGGGTAGCGCTATGCCTACTGTCGCCGGGGTCTTCTACGCTGTGCGCGGCGCGGGCCAGCCCGTGGTCTGTCTGCACGGGGCGGGCGGGTCGCACACCCACTGGGGCCATCTGCTTGTGGGCCTCGCCGACAGGGCCCGCGTGTTCGCGCCCGATCTGCCGGGCCACGGGCGCTCGGCCCCGCCCGCCCCGGCCACAATCAGCGGGTGCGCAGAGGCGACCCTGGCCCTGCTCGACGACCTCGGGCTAGAGCGGGCCGTGCTGGTCGGGCACTCGATGGGCGCCGCCGCGGCCATTGAGGCGGCCCTGTCCGCCCCGGCGCGCGTGGTGGGCCTGGCCCTGGTCGGCGCTGCCGCGCGCCTGCGCGTGGCCCCCGCCCTGCTGGCGGACCTGGCCGCCGACCCCGCCGCCGCGATCGAGCAGCTCGTCGCGATGATGTACCCCGAGTGCTCCGCCCATATGCGCGGACCCGCCGTCGCCGAGTACCGCCGCGACCCCGCCACGCTGCGCGCCGACTTTATGGCCTGCGACGGCTGGGACGCGCGCCCGCGCCTGGCGGCCCTCGCCTGCCCCGCCCTCGTTGTATGCGGCGAGGCCGACGTGATGACCCCGCCGAAGCTGGCTGCCGAGCTCGCGGGGCTCATCGCCGGGGCTCGCCTGGCCCTGTTGCCCGCGGTCGGCCATGCGCCTATGCTCGAGGCGCCCGCGGCCACCGTGGCCGAGCTGCGCGCCTGGCTGGAGCGTGTCGCGTAGGCGCTCACCCCTCCTTGACACCTGCCCCGGCGGGCCCTATGATAGTGTTTAAGCTACACTATAGATAGGAGCCCGTGATGGAGGAGCGCCCCGAGAGCTACGACCCCACGCGCTACGAGCGGCCCTCGGTCACCGTAGATGTTGTCATCTTCACCATCATCAGCCAGGAGCTGCACGTCCTGCTGGTCCAGCGGCGCCGCTGGCCCTTCGAGGGCTTCTGGGCCATCCCCGGCGGCTTCATCAACATGGACGAGTCGCTCGAGGACGCGGCCCGCCGCGAGCTTGCGGAGGAGACGGGCGTCCGCGACGTCTACCTCGAGCAGCTCTACACGTTTGGCGATGTCGTGCGCGACCCGCGCACCCGCGTGCTGAGCGTGGCCTACATCGCCCTCGTCCGCGCCGACGCCCAGAAGATCCGCGCCAGCGAAGAGAGCACCGACGTGCGCTGGTTCCCCGTCCGCGACCTGCCCGAGCGGCTCGCCTTCGACCACGACGAGATCCTCGCCTACGCCATCTCGCGCCTGCGCTCGAAGCTCGAGTACACCACCCTCGCCTTCCAGCTGCTGCCCGAGGTCTTCTCCATCCTCGAGCTGAAGCACATCTATGAGCAGATCCTCGGCGAGAAGCTCGACAAGGGCAACTTCTACCGCAAGATCAAGG
>JAAXUL010000268.1 GCA_013336035.1 Chloroflexales bacterium | reverse complement strand
GGTCGCGCTCCTCGCGCTCGTAGAACACCGCCGCGCTCTGGTGCAGCGCCTTGCGCTGCGTACCCAGACGCTTGTAGTAGTACGCCTGCACGATCGCGTGCTGCCCATACTCGGCCCCGCGCGGGCCGACACGCTGGTGTAGGAGAAAGCGCCTGCTCAGCTCGTCGAGCTCCCGCCAGCAATCGCCGCGCTTCACCAACTTCGTGATGGCGTCCCTGGTACCGGGGTAGTCGCCCAGAGCGGCGACTGCGCACATGACCTCGCGCTCGGCGTCGTTCAGGTGAACATCGATAGCATCGAGCAGAAAGGTAGCGACATCACGGGTATCGGCCAGATGCTCGATCAGGGTTCGGTGGTCGTCACTTGTGAGCAGGGCGCCGATCGCCAGGATCAGCAGCTGTGCGTTTCCCTCGGTGATTGCCAGGAGCTGGTCTGCCAGCGGCTCCGCGAGCGATAGGCGGTGGCTGGCGAGCAGCGCTCGCGCTTCCTCCCGCCGCAGACCTGGCAGCGGCACTGCCGTGCCGGCCGGCGCGAACGTAGGGAGGTGGCGCGAGATGATGAGAACCTGGAGCTGTCCGCGGTCGGCTTCGGCCAGCAGCCGCCTGAGTAGGGCGCCGATGTGAGTGTCCTTTTCGACCAGGTGTACGTCGTCGCAGCAGAGGACCGCAGGCCGTCTGCGGAGCAGCGTGACGAGCGTATCGAACTGCAACTCGGGCGCCAACCGTGGCTGGTTTTGCCGCGCTCGCTGCAGCTGCGGCTGGCCGTGGTGGTCCAGGAAAGCGGCCAGCCGCTCGAGGATCGGATCGATCGGCTCGTCCTCGTGGAAGCTGTGCCAGAACACCGGCCTGTTGTGCGCCAGCTGGTGGGCTAGCGCCGTCGCGACGGTGGTCTTGCCCATGCCCGCCATGCCGGTGAGCACGGCTGCGCCGTGGCGCTCCAGCCGCTCGGCGAGCGCCTCGAGCTCCAGGCCGCGGCCGACCAAATCGCGGGCCGGTGGGAGCAGCGGCAGCGGCGGCGGTGGCATTTGCCTGGCGGCGGGCTCGATCAGCGCGGTGAGCGCCTCCGCGAGTTCGGGGACCGAGGGGCGCGCGTCGACCTCGAACGATAGGCAGCGCTCAAGCAGACGGATGACATCGGCGGGAATCTTATCGTGCCACTGCTCAGGGCTCGCGTACCACATGCCGGGCGGGGCACGGGTCAGGAGATTGAAGAGGGTCGCCCCCAGGGCGTACACATCCGAGCGCGGCACCGCGTTGCCCTGCCACTGCTCGGGTGGCGCGTAGCCCAGCGTCCCAAAGCCCTGGCTCGGCGCATCGCCTGCCTGCGGCGGCAGTAGGAGCACCCTTCCGATGCCGAAGTCGATCAGCCAGAGCCGCTCGCGCTCGTCGAGCAGAATATTATCAGGCTTGATATCGCGGTGGAGCAGCGGCTCGGGCCCGTGGGTGTGCAGATACACCAGGGCCTTGCACACCTCAAGTGCGTAGCGCAGGGCACGCTCGAGCGGGAACGGGCGCTTCTGGAGGCGGAGCAGATCGGCCAGGCTCGACCCAACCACATACTTCATCACCAGACAGCCGGACTCTTCCAGATACTCGTAGATGTCTGGGATACGCGGGTCGCCAGGCGTATTCGCGCGCACCAGCAGCTGCGCTTCGTGCCGAAACCGGTCACGCAGTTTCTGCTGCAGCGTCTCTGAGCTCCCATCAGACGCCCACGGCCGCTTGATCACACACTCGCGCTGCAACTGTCTGTCAAGCGCCAGGTAGGCTTCGCCGAACCCACCCTTGCCCAGGAATCGCTTGATCTCGTAGCGATCCTGTGGGCCCAGGCGTGCCCCTGCGGGCAATGATCCCTGACTCAGGGGGGCGTCTGGCTCTGGGAAATCGAGCTGTGGCGCGAGCGGTGAGGTAGGGTCGACGCTAATAGCTGTACCACATGCACCACAGCCTTGAAGGCGGGCTCCCGTAGGTTGACCACATCGCGGGCAAAGCAAGGTTCCCATAGACGTACCCGCTCAAGCTGCGGTTGAAGTTGGACCGCCCCGATGAGTATCATAATAGTACTATACGCGGTACAATTCTCGAAATGCAGTCTGGTTAAAAGTTAACAATGCTGCGCATCAGCACGCGCAGGCTCCGGTAGCTGTGCGGGCAGCCGGCGAGCGCCTGGCTTCGGTCTGCTACCGCCCGAGGCGCTGCACAACCGGCCACAAGAGCTTATATAATGCCTCTCAGATAGCAGCAACCAGGGCAATTGAGAGAATCCGTGAGCGGTACACACCTCTTTATTTCATACTCCCATAAGGACGAGCAGTATGTACGTGGGCTCGCGCGTCGACTGATCGATGCCGGGATCGAGCCGTGGTACTTCACTGAGAGTCAGGTCCCCGGCATCAGCTGGCCACAGCGCTTGCTCGACGCGATCGGCCAGGCCCGGGCCGTGCTCGTAGTGATCTCGCAGGCGAGCAATAGCCCCGAGGCCGAATACGTCCTCTCCGAGGTGCTCCTGGCTCAGCGCGAGCGCCGATTTATTATCCCGCTCAAGATCCACCCCGGCAGGGGGCCGCTCGATATCATGCTCGCGGCGCGCAACAGGATCAACGCCTGGGACGGCAGCGACCCCCTGCCGCGGATCCTCGCCGCCATCGCCACCCAAGCCGACGCCGGGCCTCTTGGCCCTGCGACCGACGTCGCGCAGCTGAGCGTCGCTCCGCAGTTTCGCGAGTACGCTAATCACGCGACCTTGGATCTGGCACTGCCGGCCATCCCCGCCCTACTCGACTCTGTCGCCCCCGTGACGCTCTGCCGGCTCGGGCGCGACCCGCGTGGCGATCTGGTCTTCGCAAAAGCCTTGGCCTTTGTCAGCCGCCAGCACGCACGGGTATCCGCGCGTAGCGCCCCTGAGGGGTGGGCCTTTATCCTATCGGACGAGGGAAGCAGCCACGGAACGTTCGTCAACAGCAGTCGCATCGCCGAGCCCCACATCCTCCTCGACGGCGATCAGATCGGCCTCGGCATCCCGAGCCCAATGCTGGTCTTCGAGCGCCTCGCTGTGACCGGTGACCCTTAGAAGGCTTCCAGATGCCGTGCTCCTGTTCCAAATGGTTTTTGAGCGAAGTTCGTTGCTGACGTACCGGCCGCCCCCCCACCATCAAGACCGCTGCGGCGCCGCTTGAGGCTTGAATTTCACGATCCTGATATAGGAGCATCACAGCCGAATTACGCGCCGACCCCATCAGGGAACGAGATGCGTAGCAGCCTCTCCACCCTCTTTCCGCAGCGTGGCCGTGTAAGCACGGCGCGGCGCATCGCCGGCGTAGCTCACGAAGCCTTGGATCCTAGCGATACCCGCGCCTCCTGCGCTTCGCGACTTAGGCCCATGCGCGTAAAGAGCTCGGCGGCCTCGGTGAGGGTCTGGCGAGCGACCGGCCCTGCGCCCTGGAGTGCTTGCAGCCGGCCAAGGGCGTGCAGATAGTGGGCGCGCTGCTCGAGATCAGGCGCGGGGTCGAGCTGGGCAGCGTCTCCCAACCGGCGTGCCGCCTCGTCGGCGTCGCTCCTGTCAAGCGCGAGGCTAGCCAGGGCAATCTGGTTGCGCGCCGCCCGGCGCTGGTTGCCCTGCTCCAGGGCCAGCGCCAGCGACTGCTCCAGCAACACGCGCGCTGTGCGCACCTCGCCTTGCCGCTGCCGGCACAGCCCTAGCCAGTGGAGCGTCCCGCCGATGAGCTGTGCCGAGACGCCGCGCTCCGACCCCTTGTCAAGGATGCGTTGCCAGGCTGCCGCCGCCGCCTCGTACTGGTCACGGGCCAGGTGGGCCAGGGCTCGGGCGTGTTCAGCGCGGAAGAACTGTGCGCCCTGCAAGGCCTCGCTGCGACTCAGCGCGACCAGCTCGGCCAGCTCGTCCTGGGCCTGTTCCGGCTGGCCCTGCCGGCTCACCATCACGACAAATAAAGCCAGTGCGTCGCTCAACGCGGCCATATCATCCAAGCGCCGGGCTGCGCGGATGGCCCGCTGATACAGGTCGTGGTTGCGGCCCCAGAGGGCGCGGGTGTAGTAGAAGAACTCCAGCTGCTGGGCGAGGATCAGGGCGTCGCGATCGGGGCCGTGATCCGAGGCCCACTGGAAGACTGCCCAGAGATTCGCCTCTTCGGTGGCGATGTGGGCCAGAGCCTGGGGCTCGTTCGGCCGGAAACCGCCGTGGACACTGGCGAACTCGACGGCCCAGGCGGCACGCCGTGCGCGGGCAGCCGCGGCGAAGAGCCCCTCCTCGCGCAGCTGGGCTTCGATGTACTGGCGTGTCACCGGGTGCAACGACCGGCGTACCTCGCCGGCCGTCGCCGTGCCGAGAAGATGCTCCGTCTCGATCAGTGACAGGTCGCTGAGCTTCTCGATTGACGCGTAGTAGGCGGTGCTGTCAATACCGGCGACCTGAGCCAGCACACTGTCTGCCACGCTTGCTGGGAACAGGCTCAAGGCTAGGCCGATCTGTTGCTCAGTTGGGCTGAGAGCTGCCCAACTGCTCGCGACGAGTTCGCCCAGGTCGCTTTGGCGCTCGCCGAGTAGGTGGGTGGGAGGCTGGCCGCAGCGCTTGGCCATTCCCAGCAGGATCGCGATTGCCTTGGGGTTTCCGCCGAGGCCGACAATCAGTACCTGGCGCGCGGCCTCGTCAGGGGCAGGTATGAGGCCGATCTGGCGGCTGTACTGTCCGATGAAGGCGCTGCCCTCAACCTCCGTCATCTGCTTCAGCTCCACACGCCAGGCTCCGCGCGCATACAGTTCGGGGCGCGACTCGCGGGAGGTGACGAGCGCCTTGCTGGGCTCGGGGATGGTCGGGAGCCAGGCAAGCAGGGCCGGGTCGCTCACCGTATCCAGGTTATCGAGCACCAGCAGCACGCGCTGCGCCCGCAGCAGCTGCTCGGCGGCGGACTGCTTCTTCTCTGGCGCGAGGCGGGTGAGCTCAGGGGCGCCCAGCAGATCGACGATCAGGTCGAGCACGCCGCTGAGCCTGGTTTTGCCCGGGTGATCCTTGTCGCTGACCCAGATCACCACCTCGAAGCCGGGCAGGCCGGCCTCACGCTCGGCGGCCGTGGCGGCCAGACAGCTGCCCGCGATCTCACGGGCGAGACTCGTCTTGCCGATGCCGCCCATCCCCTCAAGCACCACCATCGGACTGCGCGCCGCCAGGGCCTCCTTCACGAGCTGGAAGGCGGTGGGGCGCATCACGAAGCTGGCATACATCGGCGGGGGCAGGTTGGTGCGGCGGCCAGGCAGACTGAGGGATCTGCTTGGGTCAGGGGGCCAAAGCGTGTCGAGCAGCGCGAGACAATGGTCGTCGCGGTCGAAACCGCTCAGCCGCAGCAGGCGCTCGCCCCAGACACGGGTCATGTAGGGGCAGCCGGCAGCGCAGGTCAGCAGCACCTGAATAGCGCGGAAGTCGTACTTTGCGCGCGAGACGTAGAAGTTCTGAAAGCCCTTCGGCGTTGTCCCAATCGCCTCGGCGAGATCGACTTCCACCCCGGCGATGGTCTTGCGCGATGCGGCGGCGACGGTGTGCACCAGAACCCGGAGCAAGCTCTCCAGCTCGAAATTGCGCACTTTTCCCACGGTCACTGCCTCCTGGTATGGATGCGTTGGCGGGCGCAGTTCTGGCGCAAGTATAGCCGAAGGGGATGCGGAATTTTCCGTAGATGTCTGCGGGCCTGTTGCTCACGCGATCGGGTTTCATACCTTAGATCAGTAGTGGGCTGCCACCCCGCGTCGCTCAAAGCAACTATACAAGGGTGAACCTCTATGACTGCACCGTCCTCAATCCAACCAGGCACACCGTACCGTATCGCTGTAACTGGTCACTGGAGTCTTGGCGATGTCGCGACGGAAGCGTTTGTTGCTCATGCATTTGCGTTGCTGTTAGGTCAGTTTTCACGTGAGCATCCAGAGGGCCTGGTGGCGCTCTCGGGCCTGGCTCTCGGCGCCGATACCCTCTTCGCCGAGGCAGCGCTGGCCCTGGACATTCCCTTAGAGAGCTGTATCGCCAATGGCGCCGTTATCGAAAAGTATGCGCGTGGGCGGGAGCGTACGCAACACTACCGTCTGCGCGCCCAGAGCAGAGTCGTCCACGAGCTCCCCTATGCCGAGCGCTCTGCCGAGTCCTACCTGGCCCTGGGCCATTGGCTTGTGGATTCGTGTGATCTGCTAATGGCGGTCTGGAACGGCAAGCCACCGGACAGACCGGGTGGCACCGGCGACGTCATTGAATTGGCACTGGCGGCAAGCCGGCCGGTGCTGCATGTCCATCCGCTGAAGAGAACCATCACATGGCTTCATGGGTTCCAAGAAGATTTGTCGTATCCCGGCTCTCGACCCCTCACCATATG
This sequence comes from Chloroflexales bacterium, assembly GCA_013336035.1. Classification (GTDB taxonomy): domain Bacteria; phylum Chloroflexota; class Chloroflexia; order Chloroflexales; family Chloroflexaceae; genus CAIWXH01. The sequence continues at coordinate 2,646 of JAAXUL010000268.1, read as the reverse complement.
CGGAAAATTTCGCACAAACTGACTCCCTTTGCCGCAAGCTGACGCTTTACGCTACCAACAACTCAACCAGGTCGCAGCCATACCACTGCTTGACAGGCGGCCTTGGATGAAAGGTAGCACAGGGAGCTCGACAAGACGTGCTAGTAGCTAAGAGCTCTAGCCACCCAGACATCAGATTAGCCAATCTGATGCCCAAACAAGGAGGAGACTATGAGCGAGATTCATGTATCGCCCGACCAGATTCGCGGCCTGGCGACCCAGGTGAACACGAACGCCACCAGCCTGAACGACACGGTCCGCACGCTAACCAACGCCTTCAACAGCTCGAGCGGCTACTGGCGGGGCAATGCTCGCGACCGCTTCAACGAGGCCATGGAGCGCTGGAACACCTCGTGGGGCCAGATGCACACCTCGCTGGAGGAGATGAAGAGCCTGATCGAGAAGTGGGTGGCGCAGGCCGAGGAGCTCGACCGCTCGGTGCAGCTCGGCTAGCCGCCGAGCCTGATGGGTCGCCCTGGCCGGCCTACGCGTGCAGCAGCGCCGACGACGGCCAGGGCGCCGACAGCGAAGGTACGTATGGGCGCAAGATTCCTCGACCACGCCGCCGCCGAGGCGGCGATCCGCGCCGCCCGCGAGTACGCCGACCAGCTGCGCGAGTTCGCGGGGGCCCTGCGCCACTACACTACCCAGGCGGGCGCGAGCTGGCAGGGCGACAGCTACGGCCGTTTCTGCGAGGCGATCGACGCGGTTGTGCGCAGGCTCGACCAGGCCGCTATGGACAGCGAAGGGGCGGCCAGCAGGCTCGCCGAAGGCAAAGCGCGGGCCCGCGACGACGAGCGCGAGGCCGACCGGCTCGCAGCACTGCCGGTCTAGGGGAACACCCTCTGATGAAGCATAAGGACAGCAGGAGGTATCCGTATGTACGCCGCGCTCCCCATCCGACGGTGGATGATCAACCTCGCCGCCGTAATCACCGCGCTTCTCCTGGTTTTGCCAGTTGCGGCGCCAGTCGAAGCTGCAGCAACGAAGTGCACAATTTACGGCAATACTCGCGTCTGTGTGGAAGTGAATGCCGGCAAGGTCCACGGGTTTCTGCAATACTTCGGATCTGGAAGCCGGACCACGTATATCAGGCAATGCGATGGTAACGGACACAATTGTAGAACTATCGCATCGAACGCGGATTATTATACGTCGTGGAAACCGGTTGCGAAAGGACACGTGTATCAGACATGTGCCTCCTTCACCGGAGCCGATGGAAAAAGGTATACCAATAAATGCAGTCCGTTTATTGCGGTACCTACATAGTAAATAGCAATCCCCCTGGGGTCGTGAAGGACGCCAGCGGCTCCACCGCTTCGCGAAGCTGTAGCGGCTGAAGCAGCAGGCAACGCCTTCACGACCCGCGTAGGGCTGCCATAGTTTCGGAAACAGGTTTGGTCATTCGGTAAAGGCTCCGCAGCTTCCTGAAGCGCCAGCCGAAAGCGGTAAGTGCTTGCAAGACAGCCTACGAGGTCGCCATGAGTGTCGCTCCGAACAGCAGCGATGACATCCACCTCGACGCCGAGGGCGTTCGCGCCGCCCTGCGCACCCTCGACGTGCTGGCTGGCGATCTTGAAGCCCAGACTCAGCGCCTCCGGGGCGTCCTGGACGAGGCCGAGGCGGGCGACCGGCGCCACGGCTACCTCGACGGCGGGCTGCGCATGGGCTACGAGGCGGCCAGCCTCGTCGGCACGGCCAGGGCCGAGCTACGTGATGCAGTTAGCAATGCCCGAGCGACCGTACGCACGCTGGAGGAGCACGACCTGGGCGCTGCGGTTGTGGCAACCACTGTGATTCTGCCAACGCTGGCCAGCCTGCCGGTCGCCATAGCCATCCCGCCCATCGGCGCTGATCTGGGCGCCGCCGTGGAGCGCACCGACGAGGCCGCCGACGCGGTGGGGGAGGTTAGCGCTGATATCGGCCGCCTCCAGGAGGCGACGACAACTATCAGCTCGCTGGCAGAAAAGACGATTGAGTTCCAGCAGGTTGAAGATCATCATTTCGCCCGGTCCATGCCCCGACCATTTCTTTCGGGCACAGCCTATCCGCCCGTCACTTTGCCAGAGCAACCTCAAGCTCAGGATCCAGCCAGGAGCGTCATCGATTGGTTCAAGGACCGTTGGAGCGACGCTCAACGGGGCGCAGAACGGCAAGGCGCTCGGCTGCTCAACGTGGTGGCACAGCTGTGGCGTGCGCTCCAGCGCCTCAGCGCTGAGCTTCAGTCGTTCGGACGGGCGCTCTGGCGTGCAGTGCAAGGGATTGTAGATCTATTCAGAGACCTCTTGATTGAAGTCTGGTCGAACATCTGGCCGCTGATTGAGGACTACTTTGGCAAATTCCTGGGCCGCATCCTACGACTTGGCCAAACATTGCTGAGCCTGGCAGCACTGATACTAACTTTCGTCCCGAGGGCCATCGCTGCACTCCTCAGGGGCGGGCTGGGTGAGCTAGTTCGCTTTCTCGCCGACACAGCAAAACGATTTGTTCGCTTGCCGATCACCCTGCTGGTTCGGACACTCGAGCTGCTTGGGGTGATGGAAAGACTGCAAGGCTTGCTACGCCTCCCTGCTGCTCTAGGCCGTCAAACCGCGCCGCTGACCACTG
>JAAXUL010001003.1 GCA_013336035.1 Chloroflexales bacterium | reverse complement strand
GCGGCGATCCAGCGCGACCTGGTGGCCAGGCTGACCCAGGCCGCGGCCGCCCTGCGTGGCCACGCGGGCCTCGCCGGCAGCGGGACATGGTCGACCCGCGCGCTGCTTCTGCCTGTTTTGATAGAGCCACCGCTGCTGCCCGAGCACAAGGCCGCCCGGCCCTCCTTCAGCGTGCGGCTGGCCCGCTGGTGGCGGAATCTGACCCAGAGCGAGGCCGAGCCGGCGCGGCCCTCGCTCATCGGCGCCCCCCCCCCGCTCCCCTCAGCCTTCCCGCGCCTGAGCGAGCCGCCGCGAGCGATGCCAGACACGCCGGCAATCGTCGAGACGCCAATAGCGCCCGCCCCATCACCCGAGGCGCTCGGCGATGAGCCGCCAGCGCCAACCGTGGCGCCCGACGAGAGCATAGCCCTGCCGCCCAAGGCCGCCATCGCTCACAATGGGGCCCGCGTCGCCATCACCTGCTTCGGGCCATTCCGGGCCATCATTGACGACAAGCCGGTCGAGCGCTGGGAGAGCAGCCGCGCCCGGACGATCTTCAAATATCTGGTGGTCCGCAACGCCGCCCCGGTCTCGAAGGAGCTGCTCGCGGGGCTGTTCTGGCCCGAGTCGGAGCCCGACCTGGCCCGGCGCAGCCTGCACCAGGCCATCTACTGCCTGCGCCAGTCGCTCAAGCGGGTCGCGCCCGACCTGGCCCTGATCAGGTTTGCCGATGACTGCTACCAGATCCGCCCCGAGATCGGCCTCTGGGTAGACAGCGAAGAGTTCACGCGGGCCATCGGCGAGGCCCGGGCCCGCCTGGCCTCCGGCGACCAGGTGGAGGCCATGGCGGCCTACGGCGTCGCCGCCGACCTCGTGCACGGCGAGTTCCTCGAGGAAGAGCGCTACGAGGCCTGGGCCGAGGAGCTGCGCCAGGCCTACAGGGCAATGTACAGCGAGGCCCTCCATAGCCTGGCCCGCCACTACCACGAGCGGGGCGAGCACGCGACGGCGATGCTCCACTGCAAGCGGATCCTGGCCCAGGAGCCGTGTGACGAGGAGGCCCACCTGCTGCTGATGCGCTCGTATGTGGCCCAGGGCCTACGGCACCTGGCCGTGCGCCAGTACCAGATCTGCGCCAACGCCCTGCGCACCGAGCTCGGGCTCACGCCCTCAGAGGATCTTGAGAGCTTCTACCGGCGCGTCGTCGCCGTCGAGTAGCCCGCACGCTCACGGACCGCTCCCCAGAGACACCCCCCACCTCTAAGCCACACCCCGCTCACAGAACCACACTTGCCCTCTCGCCCCAACTCTCGCCGTGGTCAGCCACGAGTCAACGCGCAGCCTGCTATGCCCCTCATTCCCATCCCCGAATGCGTAGCGCTCAATGCGTAGCGCTCAATGCGTAGCGCTGAGCGCTCAATGCTTTACCTGACTCACCCCCTCATCAGCCGTGCCACGGCGGAATCTGTGCGCCAGTTGAGGCCGGTTTGAGCAAAAAATGAGCGCGAAGGGGTAGGCTTCGGCCCGTCGAGGCGACGCAGCGAGCGCCGCCAGAGCACAGAAGGAGCATGAGGCAATGTCGACTGTTACCGCCAGCCGCCCCGCAGCCCGAGAGATGACCGTCAAGGCCGCCGCGCAGTCCGAGGCCGCCATTGGCGCGCTGACCGCCGAAGATGTCAAGGCGGAGATCGAGTCCCGCTGCCGCGCCGCTCTGGACGAGGCCAAGACCCGCCCCGCGAAGGAAGCTGCCGACCCCTACCTGTGGTGGAACCTGTGGGCACTCGGCCCCATCCAGGCCGTAGCCCCCAATGGCCCGGTGCTGCCCCACCAGGTGATCAAGCTCGGCGAGTCCGCCTTCGTCGCCACCATCGTGGTCCTCAACGACGCCCCGATCCTCCCCCCCGCCCCCGGCATCAGCCCCGCCTCGGTGCTCTCGGGCTTCGCCCTGACCTGTGAGCTGCAGTACGCCACCGGCAACGTGACCACCTGGACGCCCGTCCCCACCCTGGGCACTACCGCCGCTATCAACTTCGTCCCAGGCGCCTCTTTCTACGTCAACGTCTTCGCCTTCACGCCGACCAGCCCCGGCCTGCACGAGATGAACGTCTCGGCCCGCATCCTGGGCGCGGCACCCTTCCCCGCCGGCCCGCAGTTCGGCGGCTTCGCCCGCGCCGTGATCGACATCGACCCCGATCTGTTCATCGCCGGCGCCCCGGGCCTGCAGTTCGACCAGTCGATCCGCTTCCAGGTCTACCCGTAGGCCGTCGTCGGAACTCGTGTTCGCCACGCCGGCCTGGCCCCGCAAGGGTCGGGCCGGCGCTGTGCCTGTCTGGAGGTACCTATGAGTCTCGACCCGGCAACTCTGGCCCGCGGGCGCCTCGCTGTGCGCCAGGCGATCACCCTGCTCAGCGATCCGAATGTCGGCATGGTCGATTTTGGCTTCCGTGAGACGCGGGGCACGCTCACCGACCAGCTGTCGGTGCGCTGCCATGTGCTACAGAAGTTCAGGGGCGGCCTCGCCCTACAGGCCGCCCTGGAGAACGGTGAGACCGCCCTGAACCTGAGCAAGCTCCCCCCAATCAACGGCTTCCCCGTCGATGTCATCCAGGGCCGCTACAGGCCGTCCGCCTGGCAAGCCTGGAATGCCCGGCGGCCTAGCGGAGGGCGTATGGGCCGCTCCGACCCGATGCGGGCAGGCATCAGCATCTCGGGCGCCTACCTGGCCGGCTCCGGCACCCTGGGTGGCAAGGTGTACGACCGGGCGACTGGCGCACCGATGCTGCTCAGCAACTGGCACGTGCTGATCGGCGACTGGTGGAGCCGCCCGCGGCGCGGGGTCTACCAGCCGGGCCGCGGCGACGGCGGCGGCCCGCAAGACACGGTGGCCTATGTCACCCGCGACGGGATGCATGTCGGCGTTGACGCCGCCGTGGCCACGCTGAACGGCAAGCGCGAGCTGCTCAACGACCAGCTGGGGATTGGCGCCGTGAGCGGCGTACAGCAGCCGAACCTTGGCCAGCGGGTGATGAAATCGGGCCGGACCAGCGCGGTCACCCACGGCATCGTGACCGCGGTCGAGGGCATCGCCAGCATTAAGTACAGCGGCCTCACCCGGCTGATCTACCACGTTGTGTCGATCGACCCGCAGCCTGGCGTGCCGCAGGTAAGCCAGGCCGGCGACTCGGGCTCGTTCTGGCTCGACGAGGGCAGCAGGGCCGTGATCGGCCTGCATTTCGCCGGCAGCGAGGACCCTGAGCGCGCCCTGGCGATCAATATGCAGCTGGTGCTCGACACGCTGGCGGTGACCCTGGCGCCAGC
>JAAXUL010000267.1 GCA_013336035.1 Chloroflexales bacterium | reverse complement strand
GACTCGTACATGATCGAGGCTGATGTGGCTTTCGACACCGGCGGGGCTGCCGGCGGCGTGGGGCTGGCCTTTGAGGGCCAGGGCGCCGGGAACTATATGACCTTTGTGATCCGCACCGACAATACCTGGCAGGTGATCTCGTTCCAGGATGGCGAGCAGGTGAAGGCGTTCAACTCGGAGCCTATGGCCACCGGCGCGATCTTCGGCGACCGGCCCAACCAGCTGCGCGTGTGGCGCACGCCCGAGGGCATCAGCCTGTGGATCAATAACACCCCCGTGGGCGGGATCACGTCGAGCCCATTCCGTGGCGGCCAGGTGGGTGTCGCGGCCTACGGCGGCAAGGATATCAGCGGGCCGATCACCCTGATCATGGATAACTTCCGCGTCCTCGGCAGCTGAGCCGAGGGCGCCTTCATTTCGAGGCATTTAGCGCCGCACGCCGAGGGCGGTGCGCAGCACCTCGCCCAGGCGCCGCGCCCCCTCCTCGAGCTGCTCGGGCGAGAGCAGGCTGAAGCTGAGGCGGAGGTAGTGCTGGCCGCCGCCCTCGATGAAGAAGCGCTCGCCTGACAGGTAGCTGACCCCGGCCGCCTCGGCCGCAGGCAGCAGGGCGGCGGCGCTGAGCCCGGCCGGCAGCCGCACCCACACGAAGTAGCCGCCCAGGGGTGGGCTCCAGGTGCAGCCCGCGGGCAGGAAGCGGGCCAGAGCCGCCAGGAGCGTGTCGCGCCGGCTATGCCAGGAGGCCCGCGCCCGCTCGACGTGGCCGTCGAGGCGGGACTGCTCGAGCAGGCTCGCCACGATGTGGGCCGTAAAGTGGTTCACGCCGCCCCCGCTGTCGAGCACGCCCGCGCCCACGCAGCGCCGCACCAGGTCGGGCGAGGCCAGCATCCACCCCAGGCGCAGGCCGGGCGCCAGCACTTTGGCGAAGCTGCCCAGGCGCGTGATCGGCCCGCCCGGCATGAGGTTGTAGATCGGCGGGGCGGGCGGCGCGTCGTACCACAGCTCGCCGTAGGCCTCGTCCTCGATCACGGGCAGCCCCTCGCGGCGGGCGATGACGGCGAGGGTGTAGCGCCGGTCGGGCGCCAGGCTCGCCCCCGTGGGGTTGCCGAAGCTGGCCACGATATAGACAAAGGCCACCCGCTCGCCGCGCGAGCGGAGCATGTGCAGCAGGGCCGCGGCCGTCTCGACGTGCATCCCCTGGACGTCGCCAGGCACCGAGACCAGGCGCAGACCCCGGTCGCGAAAGATGCGCAGGGCCAGATGGTAGCTCGGCGCCTCGACCAGGGCCACGTCGCCGGGGCGGCTCAGCTGGCCGCAGAGCATGTCGAGGGCCTGTGAGGTGCCGCCGGTGATCATGAGCTGCTCGGCCGGCGGGGTCACCCCCTCGAGGCGCCCGAGACGAGCGCGTATCGCCTCTAGCAGGCGGCCGGGGCCCTGTGCAGGGCCGTACGCCAGGGCGTCGCGCCCATGGCGGGCCAGCGTCTCGGCCGCTGCCGCGGCTAGATCGTCTACCGGCAGCATGGCCGGGTCCGGGTGGCCCCAGCCGAGCTCGACAATACCCTGGCGAAGGAAGAGCTGGGTGTTGGGGAGAGTCTTCATCGGTGGGCCAGACTTTCTTTGGTTGCAGAACCTATGCCATACGGGGATGGCTCGGCTTGGAAGAATGGTATTATGTAGGCATCGACACCCGGGAAACTCAGCGATGTGCCTCCAATGAAGCAGCTCTATCGCGGTCTTCTGATCTTCCTCACCACGCTCGCCCGGTGCGCCGGCGCGCGCCTCCCCCCGGCCACTGCCTCTGTGCCGACTCTGTCGCCGGGGCCTGCCGCGGCGCGGCAGGGGGGCGCCCAGGCCGCCGCCACGGCGCCGTCGGCGCCGAAGGTCACGGTCGTGCCCGTCAGGACCGTGGCCCCCAGCGAGACGCAGCCACCTGGCGAGACGTCACAGCCGAGCGTCACGCCAACCTTTGAGCCCCTCATCCCGACGCCCACCCTCGCCCCGCTGGACGAGGCTCAGCGCACAGCGATCTTCGAGGAGGTGTGGTCTATCGTGCGCGATAACTATGTGTACGAGGACTACCGGGGCGTCGACTGGGAGGCGGCGCGGGACGAGTTCGCGCCCCGTATTGCCGCGGCGGGTGACCCAGAGATATTTTACGTCCTCATGCGTGAATTGATCAGCCGACTTGGCGATGAACACTCGCGATTCGAGTCGCCCCAGCAGGTCTTCGAGCAGCAGGCCGAGTCTCGCGGCGACCTGCGCTACAGCGGGATCGGCGCCCAGATCCGTGCGGTCGAGGACGGCGGCCTGCTCGTCAACCTGGTGCCGGGCGGCCCTGGCGAGCGGGCCGGCCTGCGGCAGCGCGACATTATCCTGCGAGTGAACGGCATCCCCTTCACCGACACCGCAGCCTTTGGCCCCGATGGTCCAATTGGGGCGGTGCGTGGCGAACCCGGCACGCCCGTGATGCTCACCGTGCGCAGCGGCACCGAGGCGCCGCGCGAGCTGGCCGTGATCCGCGAGCCAGTGGACCTCGACCTTTTCAATCAGGTGCGGGCGCGCACGCTGCCCGGCGGCGCCGTGGGCGTGATCGAGATCCCCAGCTTCTACGTCGAGGGGGTTGACGTCGAGGTGCGCAAAGCGGTCGAGGGGCTCCTTGCCGCCGGCACGCTGCGCGGCCTGGTGCTTGACGTGCGCGAAAACACCGGCGGCTACGTTCACCTGATGCGCGACACGATCGCCCTCTTCCACGACGGGGGGAGCATCGGCAGCACGCGCGGCCGCAGCATCAATGAGGACCAGGCCATCCCTACGGGGAAGACCGTCCCCGGCGTGGCCGGGCTGCCGGTCTCCATCCTGGTGGGCCCCGACTCGGCCAGCGCGGCCGAGATGTTCGCGGCGGGCATGCAGGTGCTTGGGCGGGCCCGTATCGTGGGTGTGCCGAGCGCCGGCAATACCGAGAACCTGTACAGCTACTCGTTCGATGATGGCTCGCGGCTGCTTGTGGCCCAGGTGGCCTACAGGCTGCCCGACGGGACCCTGATCGAGGGGCGCGGGGTCGTCCCCGACCGCTATGTGAATGTCGAGTGGTGGCGCTACGCCCCCGACGCCGACCCCCAGCTGCTCGCCGCCGTCGAGGAGCTGGGGCTGGCCCCGATGGGGCACGCCGGACCTTAGGGCTATCGAGCGGCGATGAGAGGAGCGAGCGCGGCTATGGGAGTGACCGGCCATGTGGCTCAGATCAATCTTAACCCGCGGGGCGGTGTCCCCAAGCACGCCGTCGCAAGCGCGGAGGTGACCGTCAACGGCGTGGTGGGCGACAGGCAGCGCGACCTGCGCGTTCACGGCGGGCCGCAGCGGGCCGTGAGCCTCTACGCGACCGAGCGCATCGAGGCTCTGCGGGCCGAGGGGCACCCGATCGGCCCCGGCACGACGGGCGAGAACCTGACCGTCAGCGGCCTCGACTGGTCGCAGCTGCGGGTGGGCGACCGTCTGCTGGTGGGCGAGTGGGTCGAGCTTGAGATCACGGGCTTCGTCACGCCGTGCAGCAATATCGAGCAGTCCTTCGCCGGCGGGGCCTTCAAGCGCATCTCCGAGAAGCTGCACCCGGGCTGGAGCCGGCTGTACGCGAAGGTGCTCGGCGAGGGCGTGGCCCACGTCGGCGACCGGGTCGAGCACCTGCCGGGGTAGCTACAGACGTGCGATTAGCAAAAAGGCGCTGGACCTAAGGTCGGCCAGCGAGCCTCGCGGCGGCCATATTGACAAGCTCGGGGAAGACCAGCCCGGGGAGCGCAAGCCCGCCGGCGCGCACGCGCTGCAGGCGGATCGCGGGGTCGGCGGCGATAGCCTGGCCCTCGTCGCCGGCTAGCCAGGCCACCAGGACCGCGAAGCGCTCGGGGCGCATCGACTGCTCGAGGCCCGCCAGAATCGCGCGGGCCAGACCCTCACGCTCCTGGCCGCCCTCGGGGTCCAGGGCGGCGGGCGGCAGGGCGACGATTATGGGGTCGGGCCGGTCGGGCTGCACCAGCACACGGATGAAGCTCTCGCCCGGGCGCGGCCCGCTGGCGTCGAAGCCGACCACGCTCCCCGCGCTGGCCCCCGCCTCGGCCCGTGCGGCGGCGCTGCTGATCGTCACGCGCGCCCCAATATCGAAGCCCAGCCCCTCGTACCAGATAATGCCCAGACTCTCGTCGCTCATCGTAGCCTCCTCTACCTTGCTCTGCGTAGGGCTATTATAGCGTCGAACGCCGGGGCCCGCGGGCTACTGCCGGACTGCACCGCTTCTAAACGCGGGCTAAAGATGTGCGCTCTATGCTATGCACGTGAGCTGACAACGCACCTGCAAGAAAGAGGCACAGATATGGCACAGGTAGCCCGGAAGACCAACCGCAATATGGTTAACTTGCTGCTTGACGGTACGATCTTCGTCGCGTTTCTGGCGTCGACCGCCCCGCGCTTCACCGGCTTGGCGATCCACGAGTGGCTGAGCATCGCCTTTGGGGCCGCCATCGTCACCCACCTGCTGCTGCACTGGTCGTGGATCGTCGCGGTGACGAAGCGCTTCTTCGGCAAGGCCCAGTGGTCGGCGCGGGTCAACTATGTGCTGAACGCGCTCTTGTTCGTCGCCTTCACGGTGATTATCTTCACCGGCCTGATGATCTCCGAGGTCGCGCTGCCCTTCATCGGCATCCAGCTCGCGGGCGGCCACCTCTGGGAGCAGCTGCACAAGCTCGCCGCCGACGCCTCGGTCTTCCTGATCGGGCTGCACGTGGCTCTGCACTGGCAGTGGATTGTCAACATGCTCAAGCGTATCATCGTCGCGCCGCGCTGGCCGCGCCGCGCGGCCCAGCCGACCATTAGCAACCAGCAGCAGGAGGCCTGAGATGCAGATTGTCACCCGAACGCTCACCATTCTGGTCGCGGCCCTGCTCGTCGTCGGCGCCACCATGGCCCTTGGCCAGTCCGGCGCCCTGTCATCCCTGAGCTCGGGCGGGCCGCCGGCATCCAGCCAGGTCCAGGCGACCAGCGGGACGGACGCGGCGGCGAGCGACTCCACCACGATGGGCGCGCCGCCCGCGCGGGGCGGCAACCACGAAGAGGGCGGCATGAGCCTGGCGGGCGCGGTCTCGATCGGCAAGAACCTGGGCATTATCGGCGCGATCGTCGCCGTCATCGCGCTGGCGACCGGTCTGGTGCGCCGGCTCTTGCCATGGACGCGCGGGCGGGGGGAGCCCCCGCCGGCGGCGGCGTAGGACGGGGGCCTTCGACTCGGCCTCTTGGCGCCGGAGCGGGGCAACAAAACAGGTCGCGGCGAGGTGTCTCCTCGCCGCGACCGTGTGCGTAGCCGCCCTGGAGGGGCTGGCGCTATTGAGCTGGTAGCGGCGGCAGGGCGACGATAAGCGATCGGCTGCTGCCGTCGTCCCCCACCGTGTAGCCATCAGCGTTCGAGTCGGGCATCCACTCGCTATGGTCAACCAGGTAGCTGTAGGCGTAGGTATGGCCACGCTCGAGCAAGAGGCTGACGCTCCAGGCTTCTTCATTTTTGCGCAGCGGGGTGCGCTCGGGATCCCACTCGTTGAAGTCGCCTGCTAGGGAGATGGTGTCCGCCCAGAGTGAGGCGGGGACCGAGAAAGTGACGCGGACCTTATCTGGCTGGGCGGGCACGATCTCTCTCATCACCATGGTCTTGCTCCTCATGGTCCGGCTGCAGAGTATATGAGGAGGCCGCGACGTCATTGTCTCGGCCTTTATCTCTGCACCGGATCTCGCCGTTGGGATCCGTATGTGTTGGCATCCTAGCAGGCGGGCCGGCCGCTGTCGCGCGACATTGGCGAGGGGCTCCCGGTGAGTTTCGTGCGCTCCGGTGAATGGCTTGTAGGCGCCCTTCGCGGGCTATGGGGCTGCCTCGGCCAGCTTGCCCGTCAGCTCAAGCTCTAGCCGCTCGAGGCGCGGCGTGGCCTCCCAGAGCATATGTGGGTAGCTGCCGTCCTTATGGGCGTAGCGGCATGTGAAGGCAACCGGCGCTCCGCTGGCGTAGGCCGTGTGGATGGCGTGGACGACGGCGTCGAGGTCGTCGGGGTGGACCCGCTCGATGAAGGTGCCGCCGGCCAGGTCCTTGGGGCTCCAGCCGAGGACGCGCCGCCACTCGGCGCTGGCGCGCGCGAGGCCGCCGCTGATCGCAAGGGCGGCGCGCAGGATGGGTGGGCTCTGGGAGGTGTCGCTCAAAGGCTCCACCGGTTGGCCGCTGGAAAGTAGTGATGCATTGTGCTCCGCGTGCGCGGCGCATGGCCGCTATAGGCCATGCTATGGGCCGCCGGTGTAGGTTCAATGGGGATTAGCGGGGGACTAGGGGGGAGTTTCGTGCGCGGGTCAGTCCTCGACGAGCCTGTAGCCGAGGCCGCGCACAGTCTCGATCAAGCCGGGCCCCTCTCCGCTGGCGCCGAGCTTCTGCCGCAGGCTGCGGACGAGCGGGCGGATCAGCTCGCGGGCCTCGTCCGCATCGCCGGCGACCAGGCCGTGGGTGGCCTGCACGAGGGCGCGGGCGGGGAGCACCACGCCGGCCTGGCCGGCTAGCTGCTCGAGGAGGACGAACTCTTTGACCGAGAGGGCGAGGGGCAGATCGTCGAGCCAGGCGCGGTGGTGGCCTGGGTCGAGCCTGACGCGGCCGACGCGGATCTCGTTGGGCGGGGGCGCCGCCGGCAGCGCGGTCGCCTGGGCGAGCTGCTCGCGCCGGCGCAGCTTGCCCTCGACCACGGCCAGCAGATCCTCGGGCTGGATCGGCTTGGTCAAGTAGTCGTCGGCGCCGAGGGCTTTGCCGTAGCGCACGTCGCTGTCGAGGGCCCGGGCCGTGACGAAGATGAAGGGCACCGTCGCCCAGCGGGGCTGCCGCCGCACGGCCTCGAGCAGCTGGTAGCCGTTCATCTGGGGCATGGCCACGTCGGCGAGGATCAGGTCGATCGACTCCTCCTCGAGCCGTTGCAGGGCCATGGTGCCGCTGGCGCACAGGATGACCCGATAGCCAAAGCCGACGAGGAGCATCTCGATCGCGCTGAGGTGGTCGGCCTGATCGTCGACCACCAGGATGGTCGCGGTGTCGGTCATAGCTCCTCCGCTGCCAGGGGCAGATAGACGGCGAACGTACTTCCCTCGCCGACGACCGAGCAGACCTCGATCGCTCCGCCGTGGCGTCTGATCAGCTCGGCGGCGATCGAGAGGCCGAGCCCGGTGCCCGGGATATCGCCCTGGGTTCTGGCCCGATAGAATCGCTCGAAGATATGCGGCAGGTCGGCCTGGCCGATCCCGATCCCGCTGTCGGTCACCCTGACCGCGGCCCACGGTCCGGGCGCCAGGCGCGAGAGGCCCGGCCAGTCGCAGTCGCGCCCGGGCGCCGCCTTGCCGCCCGTCAGCACCCGGCCCGTGCAGAGCACCCGGCCGCCATCGGGCGTGTACTTGATCGCATTGGTCAGCAGGTTGAGCAGCACCTGCTGGATCTGGCCCGCCTGGCCGACCACGGGCAGCGCGTCGGCGACGTCTACGGCGAGCTCCAGGGACTTGCGCCCGGCGACCGGCGCGAGGTGGCGCGCCTCGTCGTGGACCAGGGGGGCCAGGTTGAGCGCGCACCTTTCGCTGGCGAGGCGCCCGCCGTCGATGCGCGAGATCTCCAGCACATCGCCGATCAGCTCGCTCAGGGCCCGGGCGTGCTTGCGGATCTCGCCGACCACCTCGAGGCGCCGGGCGTCGTCGAGGCGCTCGTAGAGCATCTCGAGGTTGCCGGCCAGCATGGTGATCAGCGAGGTGGGCGAGCGCAGCTCGTGGGACACGTTCGAGACGAACTGGTCCTTCATGCGCTCGGCCGCCTTCGTCGCCGTAATGTCGCGGTGCACGCTCACAAAGCCGATGGGCCTATTGGCCATATCGTGGTCGAAGAGGGGCGCCACCGTCACGGCGGCCTCGTAGGGCATGCCGTCGCCGCGCTCGAGCACGAGCTCGCCCTGCCAGGGCTGCGCCATTTTGGCGGCCGCCCGCATGCGGGCCAGGGCCCCGTCGGAGCTCAGGCGCTGCTCGTCCCACCAGCGCCTGACCGCGTCCTTCCCGTCGGGGTTGTCCCCGGCAAGGGCCACCGCGGCCGGGTTCATATACTCGATCTGGCCGGCCATATCGAAGACCATCACCGCCTCGCCAAGCGAATCGAGGATAGCCCCGGTGCGATCGCGCTCCCGCTGGAGCTCGTGGGTGCGCTCGGCGACGCGGGCCTCGAGCCGGGCCCGCTCGGCCTTCAGGGCCCCCTCGGCACGCTTGCGCTGGAGCAGGGCCCACATGCCGCCCATAAAGAGCAGGAGCTGGCGGGCGTCGGTCTCGTCGTAGTCCTCGGCCTTGTTGCCCACGCCGGCCACGGCCACCACTTTCTCGCCGTCGATCAGGGGCACGCTGAGGTGGCGCACAAGGTGGATGTGGCCCTCCGGGTAGCCTTTGCGGCTCTCGAGGTGCTGGTAGTCGTTGTGGTAGACCGGGCGCCGCTCGCGCACGCAGTCAACCCAGACCCCGGCGGCCTCCAGGGGGTAGTGCGTATTCTCCTCGGCGTAGCAGGCCTCGCGCACATCGCGGGACCACATAAACAGCTGGAGGTGGACCTGGTCAACGCTGACGAAGTGCAGGTACCCGATCGTGCTGCGGGTGAGACGCACAGCCTCCTCGAGGGCGTACTCGACGATCTCGCGCTCGGAGGCGGCCCCCATCTCGCCGAGGCGCAGCAGGGCCTCCTGGCGCTCGATATCGAGGCAGCGGACCTGCTCGTCGCGGCGGCGCTGCTCCTCGTCGATCAGCTTCTCGAGGGCGAAGGCGAGCGAGCCGGCCACCCGCTCGAGCAGGGCGACCTCGTGGAGATCGAAGAAGCCGGGCCGCCTCGCGTAGAGGTTGAGGGCGCCGACGGCGCGGCCGTGAACTACGAGTGGGAAGGCCGCGGAGGCCCGCAGATCGTGGCGGCGCGCCGTGCCTTGCCATAGCTTTGTGTTCGGGCTCGCGGCCAAG
>JAAXUL010000266.1 GCA_013336035.1 Chloroflexales bacterium | reverse complement strand
CAGCGTTCCTCTGACGGAGTCTAGTAGACCTCGCTGTTCCCGCCGAAGAAGATCGCCTGGGGCAGCCCTTTCGCGTGGTCGATCCAGCCCTTGACCGCCTTGGCGGTGGGCAGCCGCTTGACCAGGCTCAGCTCGACATTGGCCCGCTGCAGCTGGGGCAGCAGATCCTCGGCGGTGCGGAAGGCCAGGTCAGGCACGGTGGTGACCCCGGCGGCGGTGAGCAGGTTGGCGTTCGTCCACGAGACGCCGTCTACGCGCTCAAGGTCCATCCAGTAGAGGGCCTTGAGCAGCTGGACCGGGTCGACCCCGGTAGAGTTTGAGATCCCGTCTCGTCCCTCGGGCTGAGCGCCCCGTGCGAGCAGGGTGGCGTTGTCAGTGATCCCGGCCTCCGCCAGCTTCGCGACCAGCTCTGGGTCGAGGCCAGCGATCGAGCGAAGTTTCGTGGCAAAGCTAACTGCCCCATCGGTCTTGATGGCCTCACCCTCGCGGATCGAGTCCGTCGCCATGCGCTAACCTCCTGATATCGTGCTACTAAAGTTGGATGCGTCTCCAATCACACGGGCGGCGCTATTGTAGCATAACCGTGACCGCTCTCACATCCGGGCGGCGCCCCTATTCGCCGCGATAGGCCTCTAGCTAATTTTTCGTTGCGTGGAAGTCTACGGTGTTGTACTATTTGCCGGACATCCCCAGGTGAGTCTTACTTGTCATATTAGGAGGGCCTATGCTCGCGCGCACCCAGCCCGTGCTCAAGCTCCTCACGCTGCTCACGCTCATCGTGATTGCAGCCGCCGCGCCGGTCAAAGCGCAGGGGCCAGGCATCTCCGCCCCCCCAGGCCCGACGCTCACCAGCGATCGCGGGCGGGCGCTCAGGCTCCCGCAGCGGTGGGTTGTTCAGCTCAAGGACGCGCCGCTGGCCCAGTCGCCCGCGGCGAGGCCGGGCGCGGTGGCCGCCATGCAGGCCGGCGCCGGCCGGCTGCGCCTCGACAGCCCCGAGGCCCTGCGCTATCGCGATCTGCTGCGCCAGCAGCGCGAGCGCGCCTTCAGCGCGATCCGCCAGGTCGTGCCAGGGGCCCAGGTCCAGCGGCGCTACGATATCCTCTTCAATGGGATGGGCATGACCCTGCCTGGCGCCGGCGATGCCGCCATCGCGCGGCTGCGCCGGCTGCCCAACGTGGCGGCGGTCTACCCTGATCGGGCCTACTACCTCAGCACCTTCTCGGGCGTGCCCACGATCGGCGCCGAGGCGCTCTGGAATAGCCCGGCCATCGGCGGCCAGGCCAACGCCGGCAAGGGCATCAAGATCGCCATTGTCGATGCCGGCATCCGCACCGACAACCCCTTCTTCAACCCCGCCGGCTTCAGCTACCCGCCCGGCTTCCCCAAGGGCGACCCGGCCAGCACCACCCCCAAGGTGATCGCCGCCCGCGCCTACTTCCGGCCCGACCTCCTGCCGCTTGAGGGCAGCACGACCCCCCAGCCCGGCCCCGAGGACGATAGCCACGGCACCCACGTGGCCGGGATCGCCGCCGGCGTGGCCGGCACAACCGCCACAATCCTCGGCCTTAGCCAGACTATCTCCGGCGTGGCCCCACGCGCCTACCTGATGAACTACAAGGTCTACTACGCCAACGAGGCGGAGGAGCCCGGGGCCTACTCGATCGAGCTGATCGCCGCGCTCGAGGACGCCGTCGCCGACGGCGCCGATGTGATCAACGCGAGCTGGGGCAGCCGGCCCGCCACGGAGCCGTCCGCCGACCCGATCACTGTGGCGGCTGACGCCGCGGTGGCTGCCGGCGTGACGGTGGTCTTCTCGGCGGGCAACTCGGGCCCCGACCCGAGCACGGCCGGCTCGCCCGGCTTTAGCGACAAGGTGATCGCCGTCGGGGCGAGCACCACGCCAAAGACGGTCGTCGCCGGGTCGGTCGATGTGACCGCGCCCGAGGGGGCGCCCGAGTCGCTCAGGGAGCAGAGCTACCGCGCCGCCGCCTTCGGCCCTCAGCTCGAGGTCGGGATCTGGGGGCCTTTCCCCTACACGCCCGTCTCGGCTGTCAGCGACTCGACCCTGGCCTGCGAGCCGCTGCCCACCGGCTCGCTGAGCGGGCAGATCGCGCTGATCGAGCGCGGGACCTGCCCCTTCGCCGTCAAGGTGCTCAATGCGCAGATCGGCGGCGCCAACTCGGCGCTTGTCTACAACTCGGAGCAGGGGGGCGACGCGCTGATCATGATGGGCGGCGGCACGGAGATCAGCGACGCCGTCGGCATCCCCTCGGTGTTCGTGGGCCGCTCGACCGGCCTGGCCCTGCTCGACTGGCGGGCGCAGCACGGCGACGCCGCCCGGCTCCAGCTCGACGCGCGGGCCCGGATCGTCAACCAGCCCGCCGATGTGATCCCCTCCTTTAGCGCGCGTGGGCCGAGCTTCCAGGCCAGCCTCAAGCCCGACGTGGTCGCGCCCGGCTTCAATATCCTCTCCTCCGGGTATGCGGATGGAGAGGGCGTCGCGGTGCACCAGGGCTTTGGGATCGTCTCCGGCACCAGCATGGCGGCCCCCTTCGTCACCGGCGCGGCGGCCCTGCTCAAGCAGATCCACCCCACCTGGGCCCCGGCGGATATCAAGTCGGCCCTTATGGCGACGGCGTCCACTGATGTCTACCTCGACCTGGAGCGGAGCGAGCGCGCGACCGTGCTGGACATGGGCGCGGGCCGCATCGATGTGAGCAAGGCCGCGAGCGTGGCGCTGCTCTTCGACCGGCCCTCGCTCTCCTTCGGCAACCTCGGGGCGGTCGCGGGGCAGCCGACGCGCGCCGAGCTGGCGGTGGAGGCACGCAATGTCTCGGGCCAGGCGCAGAGCTTCAGCCTGGCCGGGAGCGCGACGGGCGCCAGCGCCTTTGGGGTCAGCGTGACGCCGCAGGAGCTGCGCATCCCGCCCGGGCAGACGGCTAGCTTTACGGTCAGCGTCGAGATCCCGGCCGGCGCGCCCGCCGGCGACTACGAGGGGGTCGTGCAGCTCGAGGGAGCGCAGCGGCTGCACCTGCCGATCTGGGCCCGCACCCTGCCCGCCGAGCGGGGGGCCAAGGTGCTGCTGCTCGACAATGACGGCAGCAGCAGCCTGGATCTGCAGGACTACTCGGGCTACTACGGCAACGCCCTCGGCGAGCTGGGGGTCGATTTTGCCTACATCGACCTTGACGCCCTCGCGGGCGAGCCGCAGACCCTCCCCGGCCTCGCCGAGCTCCAGAAGCACGAGATCATCATCTGGTTCACCGGGGATAATAGTGCGCCCTCCGGCAGCCTCCCGGTGCCCACGCCGCTGACGCCCAGCGACCAGAATCTGCTGATCGCCTACCTGCAAAGCGGCGGCGCCCTGATCGCCACCGGGCGGGACGCGAGCCTGGCCGTGGACTACAATATCCTCGACCCGGACCCGATCAGGGGGAACACTGACCTCTTCACCGGGTACCTGAACGCGACCCTTGTGCAGGAGAATGTGTTCACGGGCACCAACAGCCTGGAGCGCACGGTGGTGGGGCTGAACGCCCAGCCCTGGCTGGCCGGCATCGCGCTCGACCTGAGCACGCCCGCGGGGCCGGTCGGCGACCAGACCGGGGCGGGCAACCAGGGCTCGCTCAACGAGATCGCCGTGATCAACACCGATCCGCGCGTCCCCTTCCTGGCCGCGACCGAGATCCTGCGCGCCGCCAGCGTCACGAGCGGCCTGCGCGGCGTGGTCGGCATCAATACCGCGTCCGAGCCGACCCTGGAGAAGCCCGTCGCGGACTTCAAGTACCGCACGACGATGCTCTCGTTCGGGCTTGAGGGGGTGCGCAATGATACGGGCAAGACCACGCGCAAGGAGCTGCTACAGGCGCTGCTCTACTGGCATGTGGATCGCCCCACCGTGCGCGTCGAGGGGGCGGCCCCGGTCACAGAGAGCAACCAGCGCCTGACCCTGAGCGCGGTCGCCGAGACCAACACCTCGGCGGCGTTTGTGCGCTACCGCTGGGACTTCGGCGACGGCACGCCGATCGTCGAGACCGACCAGCCGGCGGTCACCCACCAGTACGCCCGCGCCGGGTCGTACCAGCCAAGGGTCGAGGTGACCGACAGCTGGGGCCACCGGGCGGTGAGCGCGCCAGGGCAGTAGCGCTGCTCCATCAGGTTCGTACGGGCGCCCACAAGGGGCGCCCGTACGCATCCGGCTCCTAATTGCGGCGCTCTCTCGCCGTCACCTGGCGCCCACTTGCAGTCGCGCCATCTCAGTCGTCGTGCGCTCGGCAATCGGCGGGAGGCCGCTCCGCTCCACCACAGGTATTCGGCGTTATTCCGATCAGCAAGCCGGTCGCGGTCAGGTAGAATGGTTTGTTCGCTGGCCTTTGATACTCTCACCTGACCTGCGTCAGTCTCTTGCGTCGATCGGTTGCAGGACGTGCCCGAAGACCCACTCGGCCACCTGCCGGCCCTGCGTGCGGCCCGCTTCGTCCGGGGTGCGGAAATGGATTCCCTGGTAGATGCGGACATTGACCGTATCCCACGACAAATCCGAGAAGCGTGTATACGTGCGGGTTTTCGGCACGGCATTTGGATGCGTGCTGACGACCGTGAAGCTCACCTGATCCGTCCCCAAATAGAGCTCCAGTATACGCGTCAACGCGCCAGCCACGCTATTGGCGCCCGAGGTGTGGTCAGGATAGTTTGGGGTATTGAGGAATGATTGCCAATTCGGGTCGCCCACCGTCTGTGGGTTGCCGTCATTCTCGCCCTCCCGGATGCCCGTGATCGGTCGCCAGTAGACGTAGTGCTTCTTGCTGTCCCAAGAAGTAATGACTGCATCGGCGATCGCCAACGTGCCAAGGGCCAGTAGCCGCGCATTGTCACCAATGTTATCCGTCTGCCACGCGGCGACGTCGCGGAGCGGTTGGTTGTAGAGGATGAACAGATTGCCGCCAAAGAAGGTGGCGAGCTGGGTTTGCTCTGGCGTGCGCGTGCTGTTGGTGAGCGCGCCCAAAGCCTTCACCTCGTTATATTCCTTGACGTACTGCTCACTGCTCAAGGGTGGTGGGGGATCGGCGCGAAACTGATCGCCGCTGTTCAGCGTGAACGGTGGAACCGTGGCGAGCCAAGAACTCGCCATAGGAGCCAATGACGGAGGCGGCCCGGGAAGCAGCGACGGTGTCGGACGCCATTGGCCGGGAGCAGTACCGCCGGTGAAGGGCGGTGGGAGTGGGTCCGGTAGGCGCCCGTCGTTGGCCCGCAGGGCCAGGATGTCAGCGGCAGCCAAAGCACCGATATTCACTCCCGGGTCGTTCTCAGCCAGGCCGTGGCCGGTAAAGTAGTTGTGGTAGTGCGTGTCGAGCGAAGCGGCCTGGCCTGGCAAGATCGCGACCAGCACATCGTGTGCGGCCTTGGCGGCGGCGGCCTCGGGCGAGCCGGAGGCGCCGAGGGGGAACGTCACGTGATATGGTGTGAAGCGCCGGTCGATGGCTTGGACGGCGTCGTGGACGGCGACCTGGACGACCGCTATGTCCAGGAATGGGAGGGGAGCGGGACGAGCAGGGGTGGCCGTCGCCAGCGCCTGCACAGCAATGTTGTGCCAAACGGTCACTGCATCGGGGTCCGGGCTAGCGGCGCGCATGCTGGTTGCCGAGCTCAGGACGACGGACGTCACGAGGACCACCACAGCGAGGGCGCGCCTGATGCGCCAAGTATTCCTACAGGTACCGAACATGCCGTCCCCTTTCCTTGATTTGAGAATCCTGATCCTGACAGTGAAGTGTGAGGTGCGTTACTCTTATTCATCCCACACATCTGTCCTTGGCTCAAGATTTTCCGGCATCCGAGCGACACCACCTCCTTTCTGTCAGTTGCGTTTGCAGCGGAGATACCTCAGCTCGACGGTGCTCAAGGAAGCTGATCAGAGCTTCAAGAAGACCCAGATCAGTAATCCCCAAAAAGTGACTGACGCCTTCGAGGCCTCGCTTGAGCGACAGGTCTTCTCGTTCCCCAAGCGCCGGATGTATGCCCCTTCACAACTCGCGTAGCATTGCTATTGTTTGCTTCGATAGACATAGCGAAGCCTCCCAAGGCGGGTAGCAACCTAGTGAAGAGTTAGAGGATGAATATTATTGGATGTGAGTATACACCCGGAGTCAAGCGCTAACACGTAGCTCTGAGTGGCAAGTGCCACTTCCTGAAGCCTTAATGGCCCTGATTTTGAATGGTGCTAAAGGGACAGAATAAGGAGAGGCGCCATAGGCACCTTGAGGGCAGGGATTATGTGCGGCTACCAGAATTGGGTGACCAGATCATTATCGCCGCCATCACTCAGCACAATCGGCCCGAGATGCTCGAGGCCCGGCGGCCCTCACGGGAGCCGCCGGGCCTCGGTGCGTCCGGCGCTACGCCCGACAGGGCGCGCCGCTAGTCGCTGGGCGGGACGCGCCGCGTCGGGCGCTTGCGCTCCGAGCGCCGCTTCAGCCCGACCGCGTGCAGGGCTAGCGAGTCAGTGCCGTACTGAGCCTGCACCTGGACCTTGGCGCCCTGCATAGCCTCGTGAAAGGCCCAGGCCGCCGCGGAGGCCCGCTCGCGGGCGGCCTCCAGGGCCGCGCGGGCCTGGGCCTCGGCCCGCGTGGCCTGGATCAGCATGGCCTCAAGCATCTTGAGCGTCTCGATGCTGTAGGCAGGATTGGACGGGTTGTAGTCGGTCAGATTTTCTAGCAGTTGCAGGGCTAACCGGTCGGCGTCGATCTCCGTCGGGATGCGATGGTTCCTTCGCTGTGGTGCCACCTGGGACAACTCCTTTCTACGATGTGGGCTGTGATGCCATTGTGCCGGCGTGGCATGGGAGTACTATACAGGCTCGCATCCTTGCCTGTAAAGCACCCATAGGTCCATGCCATAACAGTACCGCTAGAACATACGCTTTTACTTTTTTTAACGATAAAGCATGGACAAGCCCGCCCATGCTTCATACAGGCCCGCCCATGCTTCGTACAGGCCCGCCCATGCTTCGTACAGGCCCGCCCATGCTTCGTACAGGCCCGCCCATGCTTCATACAGGCCCGCCCATGCTTCGTACAGGCCCGCCCATGCTTCGTACAGGCCCGCCCATGCTTCGTACAGGCCCGCCCATGCTTCGTACAGGCCCGTCTGAGGATCAGAGCGCCTCGTCGGGCCGCAGGATGTACTGCCACCAGTTATTGAGCACGCCATCGGTGCTGCCGGCCACGCGGGGCAGGTGGTCGAGCCACCAGAGGTGGTGGAGGCGCATGTCGCCGCCGCCCCAGTCGGGCGCCCGCATCTCGCGCGGCGGCCCCGAGAGGTCGGGGAAGCCGTACCAGGCGTCGGCCCGCGAGAGCACCGGGCGCTGGTTGCCCCAGTCATAGTCCTGGGCGCTGCTCGGCGCGAAGTGGACATTGCCGCACTCGGCGCGGCCGGGGTGGGTCTTATCATAGCGCGTGAAGCGCTCCCACAGGTTGCGCTCGCCGCGGTGGCCCCGGTAGACGTGGCCCATGATCGACTCGACACGGTGGCCGAAGTTCTCGAGCATGCAGCCGACCTCGCGCTCGAAGTTGAAGCCCATCACGACGAAGCGCCTGGCGCAGCCCTCGCTGCCGGCCAGGGGCGGCGAGTTGCACCAGACAGCCCCGGCGCCGACCATGTGGCTCTCGTAGTAGCCCGCGTAGGGGAAGGCAAAGAGCCAGACCTCGTCGATCTCGCCGCGCAGCACCTTGCGGGTGAGGTCGAACTCGGCCAGGATCGCGTGGTAGTCGGCGGCGTCGGGCTGGTGGAAGCCGGCGCGCCGCGCCCAGCAGCGCAGGTACTCGGCGTCGTCGTAGCGGAAGCCGTCGACCTTGACGGGGTAGCCGTCGACCATGTGCCGCTCGACGATCTCGTAGCGGGCGATGCCGCCAGAGCAGGCGCGCAGGTCGTCGCTGTACTGGCGAGCCAGGGCGTCGGGGTCGTACCAGCCGAAGTGCTCGTGGAGGCGGCGCCCGCCGTGGGCCTCGAGCAGCGGGTCGTGGATGACCACGGCCACCCGCAGCGCGATCGGCTCGACCGTCGCGGGCTCGCTACGCACAACCTGGGGGGCCACATCGCCCCGCCGCCTGCCGCCGAAGAGCCAATCGAGCATAGTCAACCTCCCATCGCCACCCTATACGCCCGCTCGGCCAGCGGGGCCAGCGCGTCCCAGCTAAAGCTGGCGGCGGCGGCCTGGGCCCCGGCCGCCAGGCGCCCGCGCAGCTCACCGTCGTCGATCAGGCGGATGGCGGCGGCGGCGAGGGCGGCGGGGTCGCCCGGGGGCACCAGCAGGCCCGAGCGCTCGCTCTGCACGAACGAGCGGGCCTCGCCCACATCGCTCGCCACCACGGCCAGGCCCGCGCCCATCAGCTCGAGCAGCTTGGCCGAGCAGCGGGCCCGGTTGATCAGAGTGTCGCGGGCGGGCACCAGGGCGATGCGGGCGGAGGCCAGGGCCATCGGGATGGCGGCGGGCTCCAGCCAGCCCCTGTAGTCTAGCATCGGCGCGAAGCCGGCGCGGGCGGCCAGGGCCAGCAGCTCGCGCTCCTCGCCATTCTCGCCGCGGCCCACCACCAGCAGCCGGGCCGCGGGCCGCGCCGCGTGGATCGCCGCCAGGGCCGCCGCCAGCTCGGCCAGGTCCAGCTCCCAGAAGCGGGTGTAGAGGAGCATTGTGGATGAAGGGCGAGCGACCAAGGGCGAAGATCGCGCCGAGGGCTCAGGCGAGGGCGGCGCCAAGGCCGGCGCGCGCGGGCCTTCGTCGTTGGCCATTGGTCGTTGGTCTTCGGCGCCGTTCGGCAGGTAGACCACCCGGCGCGGCTCGGCGCCCATCGACCAGACCAGGCTCTCGAGGGTGCGGCTGGCGACAGTGACGGCGCTGGCGCGGCGGGGCAGGTCGCGCTCCTGCCAGGCGAAGAGGGCCCTGGCGTAGGCGGGGTAGGGGAGCAGCTCATTCCAGCCGCCCGGGCCCTCCCAGTCGTCGGCGTCGACGACCAGGGGCAGGCGCGGGCG
>JAAXUL010001002.1 GCA_013336035.1 Chloroflexales bacterium | reverse complement strand
CCCTCGTAAGCACGGGGCGCGACGGCCAACACGAGTATGCCGGCAGGCTGCTCAGCACTCTCGGAAAGGAGATGAAGTCCGCGCCAGGCCCCGTAGCCGGCTCCCGAGACTTCCACACACACCTATGGCAAAAAGTAAGGTTCGCGTCCTCGCCCTCGGCGGCGCCGGAGAGGTCGGGCGGAACATGTGGGTGGTCGAGTATGGCGATGAGATCGTCATCCTCGACTGCGGCATCATGTTCCCCGAGGCCGATATGCTCGGCGTCGACCTCGTGCTGCCCGATATTACCTATCTGCGCGAGAAGACCGACAAGATCAAGGGCCTGCTGCTCACCCACGGCCACGAGGACCATATCGGCGCCGTGCCGCACCTGATCGCCGACCTCGGCTTCCCGCCCATCTTCGCCACCCGCCTCACCCACGGCCTGCTCACCAACAAGCTCAAAGAGCACCGCCTGCTCGACAAGGTCACCCAGGTGATGATCAACGACACCGACCCCTTCCAGGTCGGCTCGTTTACCGTCGAGCCCTTCCATATCGCCCACTCGATCCCCGACGCCGTCGGCTTCGCGATCAACACCCCCGCCGGCCCGGTCATCTACCTCACCGACTGGAAGCTCGACCACACCCCGGTCGACGGCAAGCCCACCAATATCCAGAAGCTCTCGGAGCTTGGCCAGCGCAAGCCTCTGGTGATGATCACCGACTGCGTGCGCGTCGAGTCGCGGGGCTATACCCCTAGCGAGACCACTGTCGGCGAGGCCTTCGACAACATCTTCGCCGTCGCCCCCGGCCGGATCATCGTCGCCACCTTCGCCTCGAACATCAGCCGCGTCCAGCAGGTGATCGACTCGGCCGAGGCCTACGGGCGCAAGGTGCTGCTGGCCGGCCGCAGCATGGAGAATAACTCGCGCATCGCCCTCGAGATGGGCTTCCTGCGCGCCGAGGAGGGGACCCTCATCCGGCCCCACGAGATGGCCGCCTACCCCGACGACCAGATCGCCGTGGCCTGCACGGGCAGCCAGGGCGAGCCGATGGCCGCCCTTAACCGCATGGCCAACCGCGACTACCCCCACCTCAAGATCAAGCAGGGCGATACCGTGGTCGTCTCGGCCACGCCCATCCCCGGCAACGAGGTGAGCGTCAGCCGCGTGATCAACAACCTCTTCCGCCTCGGCGCCGACGTGATCTACGGCGGCCAGGCCAATGTCCACGTCTCGGGCCACGCCGCCCAGGAGGAGCTCAAGCTCGTGCTGGCCCTGCTCCGGCCCGAGTTCGTCGTCCCCTTCCACGGCGACTACCGCCACCTGGTGCTCTACCGCAAGCTCGCCACCAGCATGGGCGGCCTCTTCACCGACGAGAATGTGCTGCTCCCCGAGGACGGCACGATCATGGAGTTTGCCCGCGGCTTCGGCAAGGTGGTCAGCAAGGCCCCCGTCGGCTATATCTACGTGGACGGCACCACCGTCGGCGATGTCGGCAATGTCGTCGTCCGCGACCGCCAGATGCTCGCCAAGGACGGCATGCTGATCGTCGTCGTCGGCATCGATATGTCCACCGGTGAGCTTGTCGCCGGCCCCGATGTCGTCTCGCGCGGCTTCGTCTACATGCGCCAGAGCCAGGATCTGGTCGAGGCCACGAAGGACACTGTGCGCTCGGCCCTCACCTCGCGCAACGGCAACGCGCCCGTCGGCGGGGTCGATAGCGCCTTCGTCAACCGCAAGATCAAGGACGTGGTCGGCGAGTTCCTCTACCGCGAGACCAAGCGCCGCCCCATGGTCCTGCCAGTGGTAATGGAGGTGTAAGAGGCGCTGGCCCTCACTCCCCCGCCCCCCTCTCTTGCCTCGCAGGAGAGGGGGGCGCGATTCTGTGGCTACCCGGCGACCAGCCGGTAGAGCCCACCGCCGCTATGGTCGGTCAGGTACAGCTCGCCGGCCTCGTCCTCGCCGAACGAGCTGGGCCTGATGTCGAGCGTGGCGACCAGGTCGCTCTGCCAGGCGTCGCCGGCGCCGCGCAGGGCCCACAGGTTGCCGGTGCAGTAGTCGGCGTAGAGATAGGTGCCGGCCAGCTGGGGGTAGGCGGCGCCCCGGTAGACGTGGCCGCCCGTGACGGAGCAGCCGCCCTTGTCGGAGGCGTGGCTGTAGACGGCGATGGGGCGCGTGAGGCCGGCCTGGTCGCACGTCTCGGCGCCGTAGCAGGCCGTGCCCTCGGCGATGTCCCAGCCATAGTTCTCGCCGCCCCGGCTCGCGGCCGGCTGGCGGTTGACCTCCTCGTACTCGTTCTGGCCCACGTCGGCGATATAGAGGTCGCCAGTGGCCCGGTCGAACGAGAAGCGCCAGGGGTTGCGCAGGCCCAGGGCCCAGATCTCGGGGCGCGCGCCCGCCTGACCGACGAAGGGGTTGTCGGCGGGCACCGCGTAGGGGTCGCCGCGGTCGACGTCGATGCGCAGCAGCTTGCCGAGCAGACTGTCGAGGTTCTGGGCGTTGCCCCAGGGGTCGCCGGCTGCGCCGCCGTCGCCCATACCGATATAGAGGTAGCCATCGGGGCCGAATGTGAGCAGGCCGCCGTTATGGTTGGCTGCCGGCTGCGGGATCGTCAGCAGCACCGCGGCGCTGGCGGGGTCGGCCCGGCCGGGGTCGTCGGCCGAGACGGCGTAGCGGGCCACCACGGTATCGCCCTGGCGGTCGGTGTAGTTGACGTAGAGCAGCCCGCTCTGGGCGAAGCGCGGGTGGAAGGCGATGCTCAGGAGGCCCTGCTCGTTGCCGCGCGAGCCCACTAGGTCGACCAGGTCGAGGAACGGCTCGGCGAGGCGCGCGCCGTCGCGCACGGCCCAGATCCGCCCCTCCTGCTCGGTCACGAAGAGCCGGCCGCTGCCGTCGCCCGCGCTGGTCACGTAGGTCGGCTGCGCGAAGCCGTCGACGAAGGGCGCGAGGCTGAGGCGCAGGTCACCGGGGGGCGCGGCGCCCACGCCGGTGGTGGGGGTGGGGGCGGGGGGCGGGGCGGCTGGCGGGCTGGCCGAGATAGTCGGGGCGGACGTCTCGGGCGGGGCTGCGGCCCGCTGGCCTGGGCCGCAGCCCGCCAGGAGGGCGGCGGCCAGCAGGGCGCCTATCGGGTGGACGCGCATACGCGCGGGGCTCCTTTCCAGGTCGCTGAGGGAGGGATACAGCTCAGCTTACCATGGAAAGGTCTGGGAGGGCCTGGCCCTCCCAGCAAGCACTCGAAAAGCTGGGTTTTTCGAAGAGGCTTCTAAAATACCGACTTCCTGCTGGCCAGCTTGGCCTCGATCGTCTCCTGGATAGTGC
>JAAXUL010001001.1 GCA_013336035.1 Chloroflexales bacterium | reverse complement strand
CGCGCGCAGCGCCTGGGTGGCCTGGGTCGAAGGCGGGAACACGGTCGAGGTGCGGCGCTTCGACTTCGCGACCGTGCTGCCGCAGCCATAGGAGCCGCGTATGCGTACCTCGCTCATTCTGCTTGCTGCCGCGCTGCTCACCCTGCTCACCCTGGGCTGCGGGGCCGCTGGCGTGCTGGAGACGGCCGGCGCGCCGCGCTGGGCCTGCCCCAGCCCGACGCCGAGGCCCTGGGGCACGGCCGGGCCGGTCAAGGAGGTGATCCGCCACACCCGGCCGATCACGGAGGGCGGCGACTGGGACGAGGATGTCTTCTGGGCGCAGTGGGAGCAGGAGTACGCCGACCGCGGCGGCCCGCCCTTCCCCTCGCCGACGCCTTACGCGCGGGTGGGCACGAACTACACCCTCGGCCAGCGGATCGAGGTCGGCCCGCTGCACGTCACGGTGAATGCCCACGCCGGGCCGGTCGTGACCGGCTACCCCGGCATCCCCGACGGCACCCGCCAGCTCTACTTCATCGACCTGACCTGGCTGAACCACGCGCTGGTCGCCATCCCGATCGCCTACCCCGAGCGGGTGCGCCTGCGGGCGGTAAAGACCCCCGGCGGCGCGGTGGTCTCCGACGCGACCTGGGCCTACTCGCAGACCGCACGGGAAATTGCCGGCGATGCCGAGCTACCCAGTGCTATCCCGTCGGGGACGAGCACGGTGCGCGTGCCGGTGCTGGCCCCAGTCGGCCAGCCCGAGACGGTCGACGTGATCTTCATCGGCAACCCGGCCGCCCAGTATGCCTTCCCCACGGCCACCACCGACCCGGCGATCACGGCGATGCCGAGCACGCCGACCAGCACGCCCACGCCGACGCCGGCCGACAACATCGCGCTACAGGATCTCGACCCGCAGTTCATCACGGTGCAGTGGACCAACACCACCTGGGTGCCGCCGGGCGGCCAGCCCTGCAGCGACCCGGGCGCGCTGACCAACTGGGACGACGCGAGCGGGGCCTGGGGCGAGCCGATCCTGGTCGGCGGGCCGCCCCCGCCGCCCGGCGCCGACCGGCTGGTCCAGGTCGCGCTGGCCCAGGTCGGCAAGCGCTATGTGTGGGGCAGCAAGGGGCCGAACACCTTCGACTGCTCGGGGCTGGCCTCCTGGAGCTACGCCCAGATCGGCATCGGCATCCCCAACGGCTCGCGCAGCCAGTTCGCCGGCATGCGGTCGGTGAGCGCCGGCGCGCTGCGGCCGGGCGACCTGATTTTCTTCTCGATTGCGGGCACCAACCGTATCGACCACGTCGGGCTACTCGCCGACGTGAACAATGACGGGGCCTGGGACCTCATCCACGCCGCCAACCCCGAGCTCGGCGTCCGGGTCGACTACAACGTCTTTTCCTCGGCCTACTACCAATCGAAGATTCGCGGCTTCCGCACTGCGCGCTGAGGGATGAAAGATGAGGGATGAAGGATGAAACTCACTGCTATGCGTAACTCCCTACCTGCGTGTCACTATGGGGCGCTCTTCGTCGCGATTGTGATCAGCTTGCTCATACCCCTGCAAAGCCGCGCCCAGGATTTCGTGCTCCAGGTCACCCTGCGCGACACGGCCGGCCAGGGCATTGTTGGAATCGCGATCATCGTGCGGGCGGAGGACGGCAAGGAGTTGGCCCGCCAGACCACGGGCAGCGATGGAGGTGTCAGCTTCAGCGCGCTATCCGGTATCGTGCGGGTCGCCGTCAACGGCCAGCCGCGCGGCGGGCCGCGGCTCTACCAGCTTGGCGATGACGCCCGCGGCGTGCGGGTGGACCTCAGCCAGGCCACCCTGCCGCTGACGCTCAATCTGCGCGCCGAGGCGGACGGTCTGGTGCTGCCCGACCCGGCCACCATGCTCACGCGCGAGGAGGGCGGCCCGCTCATCGTCGATTCCGCACCCTTCCCAACGGCGGCCGTCGCCACGCCCGCGCGTGTGCCGACTGAACCGCAGATGGTCAGTGCCCCGAGCGAAAGCGACTCTCCGCCCGCAACCGACTGGGTGCCGCCGGTTACGTTGCTGATCATCGTCGCCCTGGTCGCGGTTCTGCGTCTTGTGCAGCAGCTGCGGAGTGCCCGATGAGCCGTCATCTCCACATCTGGCGGATCCGCCTCGGCGCCGCGCTGCTCCTGCTGCTCGCGCTGCTGGTGCCGGCCGCCTTCCCGCGCCCAGCCTGGGCCGCCTGCGGGCCGCTCGACATGGGCGCCTGCATCGACAACGCCGAGTACAGCTTCTACTACGCGATCGCCTCCATGCTGTGGAGCGTGAACCGCTGGCTGCTGCTGCTCGCCTACCAGTTCGACCAGCTGCGCACCTGGCTGGTCAGCGTGGCCTTCTCGGGGGCCTACCAGTGGCTGACCAGCTTCGTCCAGCCGGTCTACATCCCGGTCGCCACCGGCGCGCTGATGCTGGCCGCCATCCTCTTTATGCTGGTGCCGCTCACCGGCGAGACCAACGTGGTGAACCTGCGCCACGTGATGCTCTGGGCAGTGATGACGCCGGTCATCCTCACCGTGGCTGGCCAGCTCGTTGGCCAGGCCGAGCAGCTGCGCAGCGATGTGAGTAGTCAGCTTTTTGCCCAGATGAGCAGCGCGGCGCCAGGGGCGATCTTCGGCGCGCCCGGCACGGATATGGCCGCGCCGGTCGCGCTCTACCCGGCTAACCCCTGCGGCAGCACGCTCGCCCGCACCACGACCACAGGCATGGCGATGGACGCCCTGGCCGCCGCCCTGCTCTACGCTGACGCCGGCGACATCCACTGTCCCGACGCGCGCGGGCCGAGCCGCGACATCCCCGACGGCTTCTACAACGAGCCGCCCGGCTACGCCTACGACGGCTATGTGGGCGACCTGGACAGCGCGGTTGAGCGACGGGGCTGGGTCGAGGGCATGCAGCGCGGCATGAATCGCCTGCTCCAGGGTGTCATCCCCTCGTTTCTGGCCGTGCTGGAGAGCCTGATTCACCTGGTCTTCTCACTCAGTATGGCGGTGCTCTGGCTCTCGCTGCCGATCGGGCTGATCTTCGTCTTCTTCCAGCAGACCGCCTCGCCAGTCTCCTCGGTGCTGCGGCGGGCGGCCTCGGTGCTGATCACCTCCTGGATGGCCAGCCTGCTGATGGGCGTGCTCAGCGCCGCCCTGGTGGCTGCGGCCGAGCTGGGCAACGCCGGGGCCTATACCGGTATGGCCTTCGGCGGGCTGTTCCTGATGGGCTACCTCTGCATCCTCGCGCTGACCACGCTCTGGAAGAGCATCGGCACGGTCGAGCACACCGCGCTGGGCAT
>JAAXUL010000265.1 GCA_013336035.1 Chloroflexales bacterium | reverse complement strand
CATCTCGCCGCTCTGAACTGTGATCAGCATGGGTACTCCCTGGGTGCATATGCCAAATGCCTACCATTCTACCTAGGGTTGACGCCCCGCGCAAGGCGGGGTATAGTAGGGCATCCCCCGGCGCACGATGGTGTCGCCCCTCGCGCCTGTTTGCGCGAGGGTTTTTTGCATATTGTGACGCGCCGGCCCCCGCTCTATCTACCAGCGTACCAGGAGGAAGCCCCCGTGACTATCAAATGGGACGAGAAGTACGCTCCTGAGGGACTAACCTTCGACGACGTCCTGCTCATCCCCGCCCACTCACAGGTTATCCCCGCCAGCGTTGAGGTCTCAACCTGGCTGACCCGCAAGATCCGCCTGAACATCCCGATCGTTAGCGCGGCGATGGACACCGTCACCGAGCACCGCCTCGCTATCGCCCTGGCCCGCGATGGCGGGATTGGCTTCATCCACAAGAACATGTCGATCGAGCAGCAGGCCGAGAGCGTGCGCAAGGTCAAGCGCTCGGAGAGCGGCATGATCACCGATCCGATCACGCTGCCCCCCGACAAGACGATCGGCGACGCCTTCGACCTGATGGCCGAGTACAAGATCTCGGGCGTGCCCATCGTCACCGCCGAGGGCGACCTGGTCGGGATCATCACCAACCGCGACCTGCGCTTCGAGAACGACCGCAGCCGCCCTATCCGCGAGCTGATGACCAGCAAGAACCTGGTCACCGTACCCGAGGGCACCACCCTCGAGCAGGCCAAGCAGAAGCTGCACGAGCACCGGATCGAGAAGGTCCTGGTGGTGAACGGCCGCGGCAAGCTCACTGGCATGATCACCGTCAAGGACATCATGAAGCAGATCGAGCACCCCTACGCCTGCAAGGATGAGCAGGGCCGTCTGCGGGTCGGCGCGGCCATCGGCGCCGGCGGCGACTTTATCGAGCGGGCCGCGGCACTGGTGCGGGCCGGCGTCGACGTGCTGACCCTCGACACCGCCCACGGGCACTCGCAGGGCGTCCTCGACGCCGTCGCCCGCGTGCGCGAGGTCTTCCCCGATGTGCAGCTGGTCGCCGGCAATGTCAGCACCGCCACCGCCACCGTGGCTCTGATCGAGCGGGGCGCCGACGCGATCAAGGTCGGCCAGGGGCCCGGTTCGATCTGCACCACCCGCGTTGTCACCGGCGCCGGCATGCCCCAGGTCACCGCGATCACCGAGTGCGCCCGCGCCGCCGAGCGCTTCGGCGTGCCCGTGATCGGCGACGGCGGCATCAAGTACTCGGGCGATATCGCCAAGGCCCTCGCCGCCGGCGCCCACAGCGTTATGATCGGCTCGCTCTTCGCCGGCACCGAGGAGAGCCCCGGCGAGACTATCCTCTACGAGGGTCGCAGCTACAAGACCTACCGCGGCATGGGCTCGATCGGCGCGATGTCGCGCGGCAGCGGCGACCGCTACTTCCAGACCAATGTCAACGAGACCCGCAAGCTCGTCGCCGAGGGCATTGAGGGCATGGTGCCCTTCAAGGGCTCGCTGCAAGACACAGTCTTCCAGCTTGTCGGCGGCCTCAGGGCCGGCATGGGCTATGTCGGCGCGAAGGACGTCGAGGCCCTGCGCCGTGACGCGCGCCTCATCCGCATCACCATGGCCGGCCAGATCGAAAGCCACCCCCACGATGTGACGGTCACCAAAGAGGCCCCGAACTACGAGCGAAGGTAATTCGTACCCATATGACAGCCATCCCCGACGGCTTCGCCGAGACCATCCCCGCGATGCGTGCCGCCCACGAGCGCATCCTCGCCGCCCTCGAGCGGCACCGCGTCGTCGTGCAGCCTTACCCGCGCCAGCTGCCGCCCGCTAACGCGCGCGGCATCGCGGCCGCCCGCGCCTACCCGATGCAGGGCGTCCTTAAGTACCACGGCCTCACCGACTGGGAGCGCCGCATCGCCTATCTGCCCAGCATCTCGCTGAACAACGACGCCGCCCACACCGTCACCCTGGTCCAGTTTGACCCGGTCCTGACGGCCGACGAGGCCACCCTGGGCGGCGAGCCCGCCCGCGGGCGCGAGCTCGAGCGTATCGCCCAGACCCTCGACGCCGTGCGCGCCCGGGCCGGCGCGAAGGTCGCCGCCCGCGTCACCACGCGCAATGTGCTCAAGTCACGTGTCGCCGGCAAGGGTCTCGGCACCAGCGCCGCCGGGGCCGCCGCCCTGGCCACCGCGGCCGTGGGCGCGCTCTACGGGCCCGAGCTCGTCGCCAACAGCCGCTTCCTCAGCTGCCTGGCTCGCCTGCTGGCCGGCTCGGGCTGCCGCGCCGCCGCCGGCGGGCTGGCCCTCTGGCTCAGCTACCCCGGCCTCGCCCACGAGGACAGCTTCGCCGTCCAGCTCGACGGCCAGGGCCAGCTCGACGACGTGCGCCTGATCACGGTGCCGATCGACTCGCGGGTCGGTCTCAAGACCGAGCAGGCCCACCACGACGCGCCCCACTCCAGCCTCTTCAAAGCCTGGATGCTCGGCCGCGGCGACGAGATCATCGAGTGCCTCGAGGCGGCCCGCCGCGGCGACTGGCGCCTGGTCGGCCAGCTCGCCGAGCTCGACAGCATGCGCCTGCACGGCGTCACGATGTCCGGCTCGCGCGAGCATAAGATCATCGGCTGGGAGCCCGAAAATATCGCTATCTTCCGCATGTGCGACGAGCTGCGCGGGCGCGGTGTGCCCGTCTACGCCAGCACCGACACCGGGCCCACCGTCGTCCTGATCACCCACCGTGACCACGAGGATGCCGTGGTCGCCGCAGTCAACGCCCTTGGCCTGGGGCTCGAGACCGTCCGCGGACGCATTGGCGGCCCGGCCACGCTGATCGACGTTGCTCAGGCGCGAGCCGAGCTCGCTTTGGCATAAAGGTCCGCCGAGTCACTCCAGCTAGCCCGCAGAGGTATGGAGAAGCCAGGCTTCTCCGTACCTCTTTATACATTGAACAGGAAATGGCAGATATCGCCGTCCTGCACGATGTAGGTCTTCCCCTCCATACGCACAGTGCCCTGCTTCTTAGCCTCGGTCATCCCGCCGGCCCTGATCAGATCATCGTAGGCCACGATCTCGGCCCTGATGAAGCCGCGCTGGATATCGGAGTGGATGGTGCCCGCCGCCTCTACGGCGGGCGTGCCGCGCCGGATAGTCCAGGCCCGCACCTCGTCGGGGCCGGCGGTCAGGAAGCTGATCAGCCCCAGCAGATCGTAGCTGCGCTGGATCACCAGGTCGCGGGCGGGCCGGGCGATGCCCAGATCATCCATAAAGCTCTGGGCGTCGGCGTCGTCGAGCTGGGCCAGCTCGGCCTCGATCTTGCCGGCGAGCGGGACGACCGCGCTCCCGGCGTGAGCGTAGGTGACGGGCGGGGGCGCCGCAAGCTGGCCCTCGCCGATGTTGGTCACCAGCAGCAGCGGCTTCGCGGTGAGGAACTGGTAGCCGCGGATAGTCCGCTCCTCCTCGTCGCTCATCGTGACAGAGCGGATCGGCATCTCGACCTCGAGGGCGGCCTGGAGGCGCACCAGCAGGTCGCGCTCGGCGATACGCTGATCCTTATCCTTAGCCGACATCTTCGGGATCTCGGCATTGAGGCGGGTCAGGCGACGCTCGATGATCGCCAGGTCCGAGAAGGCCAGCTCGAGGTCGACGGCCTGAATATCGCGCGCCAGGTCCACCGATCCGTCGGGGTGGGGCACGCCCGCGTCCTCGAAGGCACGGACAACATGCAGCAGGGCGTCGGCGGAGCCGATATAGTTGAGCAGGGCCGGGGGCAACCCGCCGCCCTGGCGCCCGCCGCCGCTGATCCCCGCGACATCGACGTACTGCACGTCGGCGTAGGTGGTCTTCTTCGGCTTGAACATCTGGGCCAGAACCTCGAGGCGGGCATCAGGCACCTTCACCATCGCCAGGTTCGGCTCGAGCTGGCCCGACGAGTAGGCGGTCGTCTCGGCCGTGCCCCGGGTCAGAGCGTTGAATACCGTCGTTTTACCACTGTTTGCCAATCCGATGATTGCAATCTTCATAGCTTGCTTGCCGCCCCTACTACGCTCTATCGCATTCTGCTGCCAACGGCGCCAGTATAGCGCGTGGCCGCCGAAGGCGCAACCACAGCGCCCTTAACGAATTTTTCCCTATCGAACAGAACGGCGACAAGCTATAATGAAAAAAGTGACCAGGAGTCCGTTTAGATCCGTAATCATCATATCTGTCAATGTAGTCATCTCATACAGGTTGGCGTAACTTTTCCCCTCCTCGTGTCGTTCTATCGTGTGAAGCGGTACGGCCGCCACGTGGCGCGGGGATCCTGCGGCAGCCTGGAGCCCGCCATATGCCCTCCACGGAGGATCTTCGCGAGCTAATCGGCCGCGCGAAAACCCGCGACCCGGGCGCCATTAGCGACCTATACGGCCGCTATGCGGGCCTCGTGCTTCGCTATATCTACATTCGTGTCGCCGAGCACGAGCTTGCCCAGGATCTAACCCAGGAGGTCTTCATCAAGATCATCAACGGCATCGAGCGCTTCGAGTATCGCGACGAGAAGGCTTTCCTTGGCTGGCTGTACACGATCGCCGCCAATGTTCTACACAGCCACCAGCGCCGCCGCCGCGTCGTCTCGACGCCATTCGACACCCGCGATGACCTGATCGACCATCGCAGCCAGGACGATGCCCATATGATTACCGATCGGGTCGCACTCCAGCAGGCCCTCGAGCAACTTACCCGCGACCAGCAACAGGTGCTGGCCCTGCGCTTCTTTGCTGATATGAGCAACAGCGAGATCGCCGGTATTCTGCGGCGCACCGAGGGCGCCGTAAAGGCTATCCAGCATCGGGCACTACAGAGCCTGCAGAAGATCCTGAACCGTGAGGCCGAAGATCCCGCCCGTCCGGGCGGGCGCTCGCCCTCCGCTTCCGGCCCAACCTACCAGCGGCAGGCCGTTCTGTCTGAGCGCGAGATCGGTCGCCCGCTGGTCTATACCGAGCTATCATCATCGCCACTCGAGGCCCCAGGGGGAGACTGACGGTGCGCCCCGATCTGTCACAGCTGCTTGACGAGGCTCTTGAGCGCCTGAAGGCGGGCGCGACGATCGAGGAGTGCCTGCTGGCCCACCCCGATCACGCCGCCGAGCTCGAGCCTATGCTCCGCACCGCCGCCGCTATTCAGCGCCAGGCGGTCGCGGCGCTGCCCCCGTCACTCGAGCAGTGGCGTGCCTCGGGCCGGCGCGAGATCGAGGCCATCGCCCGCGACACCTACCGGCGCCCCGAGACGCTGAGCGAGCGGCTCTTCCGCTTTTTCGCTAGCCTCTTCCGGCGTGGTGGGCCCCGCATGGCCAGCGCGGTCCTCAGCGCCGTGATCATCTTCGCGATGACCCTCTACACAGTGGACGCCGCGGCAGCCCGCAGCCTCCCTGGCACCTATCTCTACCCCTGGAAGATCTTCTCCGAGGAGGCCCGGCTCACCCTGGCCACAAGCCCTGACGAGCGCGCCCAGCTTGTGGCCGCCAGCGTCGAGCGTCGCGTGGTTGAGATCGCCGCCCTTACCGAGCAAGGCCAGGCCTCGCCTGCGCTGATCGCCGAGACAGTCGACCGCCTCGAGAGCCAGGTCGGCCAGGCGATGGGCGCTCTGACCGAGACCAACGCCGAGGTCCGCGACCGCACCACCGCCCGCATCGGCCGGCTGCTCGTACGCGCTCAGTCCGATCTGCGCGACACCGCCCCGCCCGACCAGGGCGCCGCCCAGGCCATGGAGACCGCCGCCGACCAGGTCGCTGTGCTGATCCAGGATCTGCCTGTCGAAGTGCCCGGCGAGTCCACCTCGATTGTGCCTGGCCCCGACACTACCCCAACAAGCGTCGCCAGCGGCTCAGGCACATCGCAGGGCGGGCAGTCTGCTGGCGAGATTGTCGGCACACCGCTCGTGGCGCCCGACCAGGGGCAGTCGACGGCTGACCAGGCTCTGCCCACCAGCCAGAGCACATCCGCCTCCGGAGATCTCGGCGGTGAGGCTCCCGACGCGGGCAGCCAGCCTACACCTACGCTCACTGACGAGCCCGTGCCGACGCGCACGCCCGTGCCGACGCGCACGCCCGTGCCGACGCGCACGCCCGTGCCGACGCTCACCCCTGCCGCCAATACGCAGCCCTCGGCGACGCCGGTCGCGGCGGGCGAGGCTACCGCTACGCTTGGGCCTACCGCCACCGAGCAGCCTAGCACAACGGTCGAGCCAATCACCGAGCCGGTAAGCACACCGACCAACACTGCCGCGCCGACGCGCACCCCGGCGCCTACGGCGACCGAGACGATCACGCCGACCGACGCGGCCATGCCGACGCGCACCCCGACGCGCACCCCGACGCGCACGCCGGTACCCACCCCAACTGATGTGGCCACGTCGACCGAAACGGTCGCGCCGACGCGCACCCCGTCGCCTACGCCGACCGAAACGGCCACGCCGACCGATATGGCCACGCCGACCGAAACGGCCACGCCGACACGCACCCCGACGCCCACCGCCACGGCTGACGAACAAGCTTTCGGCGACCTCTACCCCATCCTCGAGTGCGTGTCCCCCAGTATCAGCCGCAACGGATACATGGCCTACTTCACCTATGAGAACAAGTGGCCCACCGAGATCGAGATCCCAATCGGACCTTGGAACTTTTTCTCGCCCGGCGAGATCGACCACAACCAGCCCACGCTCTTCCAGGTCGGTTTCGGCAGCCGCTACCCCCGCGCCGCCTTCCGCGTCTTCTTTGATGGCGACCCGCTCACCTGGGAGCTTGGCGTCCATCGGGTGACAGCCTCACGCGATTCTCTCCCCTGCACCTCGCTTACACTCACGCTCACGCCCACACCCACGTCTACGCCCTGATTGCACGCGCGTAAGCCCCTCGCTCGCATCTCGCGGTGTATAATAGAAGAGCGCCGGCGGGGATGGTCTCCGCAGCGCCATACACCGATGGTGGACCCACTCGCTACGACAACCGAGCCGGCGCGCCCAGGCTTCGGCCGCCCACAGCTCATCTTTTTCTGCGAGCTCGAGGGCCCGGAGCTTCGGGAGATGCTCGCCGACGATCGCGTTCTCCCCACCCTCAGCGCCTGCAGCTATGGTGTCGCCATCGCCATGCGCAAGCTTGATGCGACCACGGCCGAGGTTGTCCGCCTGCTCAACAGCCACCAGATCCCCGTCATCGCCTGGCTGCTTCTGCCCCCCGGCGAGGGTTTCTGGTTCCACCTGCAGAATTACCCCCAGGCCGTCGAGCGCTACCGCATCTTTCACACCTGGGCGCGCGCGGCCGGCATCCAGTTCCAGGCAGTCGGCCTCGATATCGAGCCGCCAACCAGCGAGCTCGACCGCATCCAGCGCTGGGGCGTGCGCGATCTGGTGCGACGCATCTGGCTCGCTCGCGAGAACGCCCTCTTCGCATCAGCCCGGGCTGCCTACACCGAGCTGATCGCTGAGATCCACCACGATGGCTACGAGGTCCACACCTACCAGCTGCCCATCCTCGCCGATGACCGCAGGGCCGGCACCACCTTGGCCCAGCGCGCCCTCGATATCGTCGACCTGCCCGCCGACGTCGAAGTGCTGATGTGCTACAGCAGCGCCCCTCTCGACACCCTTGGCAATGACCTCGGCGGCGCTCTGATCACGAGCTACGGCCCCGCCGCAGACGGCATCGGCGTCGGCACGCTCAGCGGCCTTTCCGTGCGCGACAGCAGCAGCGAGGGTCTCCCCGCCCTCCCATGGGATGCCCTCGAGCGCGACCTGCTGCTCGCGGCGCGCCACACTGACACGATTTATGTCTACTCGCTTGAGGGCTACGTCGAGCGAGAGCTCCTCCCGCGGCTGGCCACCATCGACTGGGACGCCGAGGGCCGGGCCATCCTCTGGAAGCGCGGCCTCGTCGGCACTGTGCGCGCCCTGATCCTGGCCTGGCTCCTGTCCGCCCGCTTCAGCCGTCTCCTGTTCGCCTGGCTTGGCTGGGGCCTCTTCATCATCCTCTTTGCCCGACAGGCGCGGGCAGCAATGCAGCGGAGGAATGGCTAGAGGGCCAGGCCCTCGGCGCCGCCCCGCACGAGCGGACACTGCCATGAAGCTATCTCCCGAGAAGATCGAGACCCTCAGCGCCGCCCTTGTCGATGCCCTCGCCGATGTCGACGGCGTGCTCTTTCGCAGCTCCGACAGCGATCTGCGCATCGCCATCGCCGGGATTGTCACCGACGAGCTTATGGTCGAGGAGCGTCTTGACGCCGAGATCCATAAGATGCTCCAGGCCTACAAGTACGAGATCACGATGGGCCGCCTCAACTACGACGATCTCTACCGCAAGATGCGCAGCAAGCTGATCGCGGAGCGGAGGCTCGTGCTCTAGGCTCGCGGAGAGTTGACAGTGGGGAAGCAGAGCTTATAATGGGACCGCTTCTTCCCGCAGCATATTTATGACATATAGTCAACACGAGGAGCGAGCTACCATGGACTGGGGCAAACAGAACCGGTGGTCACAGATCACAAAACCGGATGGGCGCTGCTTCTTCCTGGCGATGGACCACGGCTACTTCCTGGGCCCGACGCGCTGTCTTGAGAAGCCGGGCGAGATGGTCGCGCCGCTGCTGCCCTACGTCGACGCGCTCTTCGTCACCCGCGGCGTGCTGCGCGCCAGCATCGACCCACGGGTAGGCACCCCGATCATCCTGCGCGTCTCGGGCGGCACCAGCGTCGTCGGCGGCGACCTCGCCAACGAGAGCGTCACCACCTCGGTCGAGGAGGTCATCCGCCTGAACGCGGCCGCGGTCGGCCTCTCGGTCTTCGTCGGCTCTGACTACGAGCACCAGACCCTCAACAACCTCGCCAGTCTGATCAACTCGTGCGAGCCCTACGGCATCCCCGTGATGGCGGTCACCGCCGTCGGCAAAGAGCTCGAGAAGCGCGACGCCCGCTACCTGGCCCTCGCGTGCCGCATCGCCGCCGAGCTGGGCGCCACCGCCGTGAAGACCTACTGGTGCGAGGATTTCCACAAGGTTGCCG
>JAAXUL010001000.1 GCA_013336035.1 Chloroflexales bacterium | reverse complement strand
CCCCGTTGGTGCGGCGCTGAAGCTGTAGTGGTTTCAATCCGCCGGGGAGAGCTTTGCAGAATTATTCCGTACGCATGTACTAACCGCTGACTGTGGCATGATACGGGTGCTAAAACCAATCAGGTCACAGAAAGCGGTTAGGTATGCCCAGTATACCACCCGTGCTGCGGGCCGGCACGCGCGATCTGCCCGACGTGCCGCCCTTCGTGCAGGCCCTCGTCGGGACCTTCCTGGCGCCGATCCTGGCCTGGGTCGAGACCCTGGTCCTGCGGCGCATGCTGCGCCACTGTGCCGAGCATCCCCTGGTCCTGCTCGCCCAGTGGTATGACCCCGCGCCGGTCGTGGCGGCTTGCGCCACCTATCGCCATCCCGCGGGCACGCCGGGTGCGCCGCCCACCTTCAGCGTGGAGCAGTTGGTCCGCGCCGAGCTCGTCCGCGCCTGGGCCGACAGTTGCTCGGACCCCGAGTTGGAATTCCACCTCGCCACCAACCTGTTGCTGCGCTGGTTCGTTGGCCTGCCCCTGCTCGGGCGCACCCCCGACCACACCACCCTGCATCGCTTTCATGCCTGGCTCACCACCCAAGCGCCCGATATCCTCTTTCGCGAGGTGCTCACCTTCCTCGACCGCGTGGATCCGGAGGACCCCAGCAGCACGCCCCAAATCGTCGATACCTTCGCCATGGCCAGCCCCGCCGCCGCAACCCCCAGCCCTGCCCACCTGCTGCGCCACCTCTGTCTGCGCCTGGCCCGCTGCTGGATCACCTATGCGCCGCCGGCGCTCCAGCCGGCACTGCCGCCGCTCGACCTTGGGATGCTGGCGCGCCCGGTCCACGCTCGCACGGCCCTGGCCCGCCAGCAGCATCTCCAAGAAGCCGTGACAGTCACCCGTTGGCTGGTGGACGGGCTCACCCCGCACCTCCCGGCCCTCGCGCCGCGGTTGCGCGGCGTCGTGGCCGACTACCTCGCGGCCCTGGCCAAGGTCCAGGCCGACGATCTGACCACCGATGGCACGGGCTTCACCCGCGAACGTCCGGCCAAGGAGCGTGGCGAGCACCGCATCATCAGTGCCGTCGATCGGGAGGCTACCTTCCGCAAGCATGAAGGTAGCCCGGCCGTGCTCGGGACCAACGCCGTGATCAGCACCACCACCACGCGCATCCGCGCCGGGGTCGCCCTCACGGGCTGTCGCTCCGACAGCGACGCGCCGATCGTCGCCCTTCAGCAGCAGCAGGCCGCGGGACAGCCCCTGCCTCCCTACATGGTGATGGATCAGGCTGGTGGCTGGGGCAAGACCCGCGCTCGGGTGGATGTGCTGAGCGACGGGCACACCGCCATAGTAGCCTGGGTGCCGACCAGTGGCGGCAGCGACCCGGAGCGCTTCACGGTCGCTGACTTCCAGGTAGACCCTGAGCGGAGCAGCTGCATCTGTCCCAACGGGGTGGTGAGCCGCAAAGCCTACCGCCACGGCGACGGGGACGGCGTCTCCTTCCGCTTTCTGGCCTCGCAGTGCCAGGGCTGCCCGCTCTGGCTTCACTGTCGCGACCCGCAGGCCAAGCCAACCGGCCACCGCAGTGTGTTCATCTCAGATTATCACGCCTACCTGCGCGCTGGCGCGGCCTTCAACGCCACCCCGGCCGGACAGGTGCTGCTCGGGCAGCGCTGGCAAGTCGAGCCCACCGTGGCCTGGTTGGTCCGCTATCAGGGCTGCCGACGCGCGCGGCGGGTCGGGCAGGCTGCGGCGCAATGTCAGCTGTACCAAGCCTGTGCCGTGCGCAATCTGCTCTTATGGGTCGCCCGCGTGCGCCGTGGGCAGGCGGCGCACCCATAAACGGCTGGCGCACTGCTCCACACCGATGCTCCTGCCGTGGGGGTTCGTCGCGGCGTGCCATCGGGAACCCTCATCTGCGCGAAACGACAAGATTTCGGCCTCAAACAGCGCTAATTGAAGGCGCCTGCCCCGCGAAACCCTTGTCGAACGTGATCCTGGCGACCCTCCTGGCCCCCTTACAGGGGTCTGTAACGGTCAAGTAGGATATCCGGCTTCGGATTGCGATGGAAGGTAATCTTGACACCAGCATACGGGCCAGGCAAGGCGCTGGGGCGCAGCCAGAGTCGCTGCCAAATGCGCC
This sequence comes from Chloroflexales bacterium, assembly GCA_013336035.1. GTDB lineage: Bacteria > Chloroflexota > Chloroflexia > Chloroflexales > Chloroflexaceae > CAIWXH01. The sequence goes on along the minus strand of JAAXUL010001000.1, from coordinate 1,180 downwards.
CGTGACCAAGTTGCCGACGGGCGGAGCTCAACCCACGCACAAACAGGCTGACGTGATCGGGTTCGGTGGGCGTCGGCAGGACGGGCGGTACACGAATGCGGTCGGGGCTGGTGCCCAACTCCGCCGCGTCTGCCTCGCGTGTCCCGCAGCCCAGCACCCACAACGTCGCCACGGCCAGAACCAACCAGAAGCGGGCCACGCGCTCTGGCTCCGTACGCCGGGTTTTCTGCCACTGCCAGCCCATACTTTTCAAAGCCCTGAACCCCAGCTCGATCCACATCCTCAAACCGTACCAGCTATGCTGCACCGCACGGGGATGCAGATCAGTCAGCAGCACCCAGCGCTCTTTGTGCCCCTTGCCCCAGACGATCAGCAGCGTGCCGACCTGACGGGCTTCCTCGCCGAAAATGTCAGCTTGGCCGACCCAGGCCTGTCCTTGCTTGGGCACCAACTCGGCAGGGGTGCGGGTACGCTTGAAGCCGGCCGGGCGCACCGCCACTCCATCAGCAATCCGCACCAGCGGATGCAGCCGGCGCGCCTTGAGATGCTGCCACAGGGTGGGGCTCCACAGACCGCGGTCGACCATCACCAGGCACAACCACTCGCGGGGCAAGGCGGGATGCAGATGGTCGATCAGCGCCAGGATGTGGGGCATCCAGGCCCCTTTCTCCTGGGCCGGGACGATGTGCCAGGCCACGGGGATGGCACAGCCGCGATAGAGCACACTGACGACCAAGGCCACGACGCGGTCCTGGTGGGAGACGGCATCAATTGCGAGAGGCAAGGTGGTCGAGCCTTGCCACCAACCGATGACCCAGCGCAGCAGGAGCGGGAAACAGGCCGCCACCTCGACCTGGGTGTGGCAGGGGCGGGCTTTGTCCTCGCCATCCTTGAGCCATTCGCGCAGGCGCTGGCGGGCAGTGGCCCAGGGCATCAAGCGGGAGAGTTCGACCAGCACGGCGTTCATACAGGCGCTCTTGGCCAGCACCGTGCCATACACCCACAGCGTCAAGCCGACGATCTGGGCTGGGCGCAATGCCGGCAACCGCTGCGTTATCTGCCGCTCCATTTGATACAATTCCCGTGGAATGCGCATCGTTCTCCTTGGCTGATGGGCGCTTTGAACACCTCATCATGCCAGTCCGATGCGCATTTCGCCATTTCCACCTCCTCGTTACAG
>JAAXUL010000999.1 GCA_013336035.1 Chloroflexales bacterium | reverse complement strand
CAGGCTGACGATACGGTACGGCCCGGTGTAGATCCCGGCGTCGGCCAGTTTCTCCCACTGCTCGCCCACCGCATCCACCGCAGCGGCGTCGTAGATCATAAAGATGCTCTCGTTGGCCAGGACGCCAGGCAGCGAGGGGAAGGGCTTGGCAGTCTTGACGGTGATCTCGCGCTCGCCGCTGGCCTCGAAGGTAGTGCCCTCCGGGATCGCGCCCTGCGCGCTGCTCGAATGCTCCATCTGGCGCTCGATACAGGCGACAACGGCCTCGGCATCAACCGGCTTACCACTCTGGAAGGTGAGGTTCGGCCGCAGGGTTAGCTTCCAGGTCAGATCGTCGCTGTTGGCGTAAGACTCGAGCAGCCAGGGGTAGTACTTGCCGTCCTGGCGGAACTGGGTGAGCATCTCGGCCACGCCAAACTCGGGCATCCAGAAGCCGTCCTCGCTTGGGTCGAGGCTATCGATCTGGAACGAGGTGACGATCCGCAGGGCAGCTGGCTCAGCAGCGGTGGTGGGCGCACCCGGCGCGGCGCTAGCATCTGGGGTTTCTGCCGTAGCCGGCGTCGATGTGGTCGGCGTACCTGGAGCGGCGGGCTGGCCGCCACAGGCGGCCAGCAGACTGAGCACGAGCACGGCGGCGAACAGGCGGGAGACGTGTTTCATTGGTACCTCACTCTTCCTGGAGTATGGGCTAGCTGCATGGCTAGCCTTGACGCTATCGACAGTGGAAATATCAGGGGGTATGCTCGTCCGCGCAGGGCGCTCCATGATGCACGGCTCGGCCGGCTCAACTGGCGTCGCCCGCATCGGAGCGACGCCCACAGAGCAGAAAGCGTGGCTGTGGCTCGCAGCTACTCGACCCCCGGCTGCGCTCGAGTTGCTCCAGCGCGGCCAGGCGCACAACGGTCACATCCACAAGCCCCGCCTCGTGGGTCAGCGCCTCTATCGGTTCGAGGGTCTGGGCATGCATCAGCGGCAGGGCGACCTGCACCTCGGCAGAGTAGTGCATCTTCCACAGCTCATGCCAGGGCTTCATGGCATCCGTATCAGCAGGGTTCACACCACCGGCCCACCACAGGCCGTCGATGACGATCAACAGCCCGCCCGGACGCAACAGGCGCAGCCAGTTGCGCAGGGCCCGTAGCGGGTCGCTGAGGGTCCAGAGCAGGTGCCGGCTGATCACCACATCGAAGCTGCCGGGCTCACCTGGGGGCGCGTGGGCATCGCCGACCAGGAGCTTGGGCGGAAGGGCGAGGCCGGCGCACTTCTCCTTTGCAAGTGCGAGCATTCCGTCCGAAAGATCCACACCCACCACCCGATGGCCCACCTCGCTCAGCAAGACGGCCAGAAAGCCCGTGCCTGTGCCAACATCGAGCACGTGGGCCGGCGGCAGCGGCAACTGCTCCCGCAAGAGTTGCAGCCAGATCTCGCGTTCGGCTTCGTCGCGGAGGCTGTGGCCAACGGAGGTGTCGTAGCTCTTGCCGCGGGCGTCCCAATAGGTCGTGATCTGGCGCTGGAGATTAGCATCGCTCACGGTTGTCTCTCCTTAGACAGCGAATTCCCAGAAACCTGTAAGGGAAGCGGATCTTTTTAATTATCCCGGCGTGATCCGTGACGCGTGATCCGTGGCTCGGTCACGCGTCACGGATCACGCATCACGCAGACGCCGGGACAATTAAAAGCTTCTGCGTCCCTAAGATCTCAGTCCACCACGGGCGCGCTCGGCTGGCCGCGCACCGCGAGCAGCACACGGTTGTCGTAGCGCTGCCCGATCATATCGACCTGGTCGAAGCCAGCGTCGGCCAGCGCCGCCCGGTGCACCTCCACGATCGGCGAGCTGAAGTTGCGCGGGCGTACCGCCTCGGTCGCGCGGTAGCCCTCGAAGAGCGCCTGGGTCGCCGGGTCGCCCGCCAGCCACGCCTGCTCGATCGCCTGCCACCAGGCGCGGTAGTCCTCGCCGCCCTGCGCGTCGAAGACCTGGGCGTGCAGCCGATCTTTGTAGCCCTGGGCCAGGCTGCGAAAGCCGCTCAGGGCTGCCGGGTAGGCGATATGGTCGCCGTTGAGCAGCACGCCCCCCGGTCGCACTAGGCTGCCCAGCTGGTTGTAGACCCGGCTCAGCTGGTCGATCGGCAGCCAGTGCAGCGCGGTCGTGCTTAGCACCGCGTCGAGCTGTGGCCGCCCGAGTTGCTCCAGGGCGGTCTGCACAGGCTCAACCCAGCTGGGCTCGGCCAGGCTCTGCCTGATCCAGCTGATCCGGCCATCCAGATCGCCCAGCGTCTGCTGCCCCAGGTGCAACAGCACCGGGTTGTAGTCCAGCGCGATTGTGCGCGCCTGGGGGAAGCGGCTTAGCAGGCGCTGGCTGATCGCCCCCGGCCCGCAGGCCAGGTCGAGCGCGACGAAGTCGGGTGGCAGGAGCTCGGCCAGCGCGTCGAGCATCATGGCGAAACGCTCCTCGCGCTCGGGTAGGTAGCGCTTCTGCTGCTCGTCCCAGCGCTGGAGCCAGTGGTGGTAGTCGATCATGGGGGTGATCCTTTCGAGTTAGTGCGAATCCATCTGAACATCGACCCGGTCGCGCAGGGCGTTGCCGAGCATATTCACGCAGAGGACAACGGTTGCGATACAGAGGCCGGGGGCGAGCATGAGCCGCGGCACGCGCTGGAAGAGCGGGCGAGCCTCGCTGATCATATTGCCCCACTCGGGGGTGGGCGGCGGCAGCCCCAGCCCGATGAACGAGAGCGCCGAGAGGTTGAGCACGACCGCGCCGACATTGATCGTGGCCACCACCAGGGCTGGGCCGAGAATGTTCGGCAGAATGTGCTGCGCCAGCAGCCCGCCGGTGCTCACGCCGATCGCGCGCGCGCCCTCGATGTAGGGCGCGGCCAGCTCGCGCACGATCAGCGCGCGGTACATGCGCGCGTACCAGGTCCAGTTGGTCAGCACCAGCGCCAGCACAAGGTTGCCGAACGAGGGCCGCAGCAACGCGGTCAGCGCCAGCGCCAGCAGCACCCCCGGCACCGCCTGAAAGGTCGCGGTGATCCGCCCGATCGCCCAGTCGAGCCAGCGCGGCCCGAGCGCCGCCGCCGCGCCCAGCACCCCGCCCAGCGTGGTTGTGCCCAGACAGACCAGCAGCGCGCCCAGCAGCGACCAGCGCCCGCCAACAAGCAGGCGCGCCAGGGTGTCGCGCCCATACTGATCGGTGCCGAGCGGGTGGGCGGGCGAGGGGGCAGCGAGGCGGTTGCTGATCGCCTGGGCTAGCGGATCGAGCGGCC
>JAAXUL010000998.1 GCA_013336035.1 Chloroflexales bacterium | reverse complement strand
ATCGAGCGGGTGGGCAATAAGGTGCCCCACCCGGTGCTCATGTTCCTGTACCTGATCGGCGGCGTGATCGTGCTCTCCGCCATCCTCGCGCTGCTGGGCGTGAGCGTCACCGAGCAGGTGGCCGTGCAGGCACCGACGGTTGTGCAGGGCGACTATTACGAGGACACCACTGAGCCCGGGGTGTTGCTTCCAAGCGAGCCTTACGACACCGCTTACGAGATCCGCAGCGAGACCATCGCCATCCGCAACCTGCTCTCGATCGAGGGCATCCGCTTCATCTTCACCTCGTTCGTGGCCAACTTCGCCGGCTTTGGCGTCGTCGCCGTGACCCTGGTCGCGATGGCGGGCGTGGGCGTGGCCGAGCATGCCGGCATGATGGCGGCCCTGATCCGTAAGCTGGTGCAGGTCGCCCCCCGCCGGCTGATCGCCTTCATCCTGATCTTCGTGGGCGTGCTCTCCAGCGTGGCCTCCGACGCCGGCTACCTGATCCTCATCCCCCTGGCCGCCGCGGCCTTCCTGACCCTGGGCCGTCACCCGCTGGCCGGCATGGCCGCCGCCTTCGCCGGGGTGGGCGGCATCTTCGCGGTCAACCTGCTGATCGCGCCCACCGACGCGATGATGACCGAGATCACCAACGAGGCGATCGCCCTCGCGGGCGGGGCGCCGATCACGATCACCGCCAACTACTACTTCGCCGTGGTCTCATCGATCGTCCTGGCGATCGTGGCGACGGTGGTCACCGAGCGGGTGGTCGAGCCGCGGCTCGGCCCATTCACCCCGCTTGCGGGCGCGGCGGGCGCGACCGAGACGCTGAGCGAAGAGGCAAAGGCCGCCGAGGCCAAAGGCCTGCGCTACGCGCTCTACGGCCTGCTCGCCATCGTCACCTTCGTCCTGCTGATCACGCTGCCGCCGGGCGCGCCGCTGCGCGACCCCGCCACCGGGGCGCTCATCGGCAACACGCCCTTCATGGACAGCCTGATCTTCATCATCTCGCTGATCTTCCTCATATCCGGCATCTGCTACGGGATTGGCGCCGGGACGGTCAAGCACAGCAACGAGGTGATCACGGCGGTCACCAAGACCTTCGCCGGGCTCTCGGGGCTGATCTTTATGCTGCTGATGATCAGCCAGTTCATCGCGATCTTCAACTACAGCAACATGCCCCGGGTGATCGCGGTGGTGATGGCCGAGACGCTCGAGCGGGCGAACGTCGGCGCGCTGCCGCTGCTGGTGGGCATGGTGCTGGTGATCGTGCTGCTGGACTTCATCATCCCGGGAGTGGTGCCGAAGTGGGCGATCTTCGCGCCTGTGTTCATCCCGATCTTCGCCCGGCTGGGGGTGGCCCCGCAGACGGTGCTGGCGGCCTACCGCATCGGCGACTCGCCCGCCAACATGCTGACGCCGCTGATGGTCTACCTGCCCTTTATCGTCACCGTGGCGCAGCGCTACCAGAAGGAGGCTGGCCTGGGGACGGTGATCGCGCTGATGCTGCCCTACGCGCTGGCCATCCTGATCGTGTGGGTGCTGCTGTTCATCCTCTGGTTCGTGCTGGGCATCCCGCTTGGCCCGGGCTACCCGGTGAGCGTCTGATGCGAGGCGCCCTCGCCCCGCAGATCCGCGATGGTCCGTTTGCGCAAGGTGGGCCCGGCGGACCCACCTTCTCCGCTCGAGCGCACGCTAAGGCTGAGCTGGCCGAGGGCCAGGGCGCGGCTGATCGGCGCGATCCGCTCCAGGGCGGCGTGGACCGCGGCGCAGGGGTCTGCCGCCCCCGGAACCGCCCGCAGCTCTAGGCCGAGATGGTCGCGCTCGGCCCGTGTGAGGGTCGCCGTGAAGTCTACCAGGCCCTCGACTGGGAAGAGCGCCTCGTCCAGGTCGGCCATGGTCAGCGGCGCCCCGGCGAGGGCCACGCGGCCGCCCAGCCGGTGGGTGACCCGCTCCAGGGTCTTCAGGCTCGTCCCGCAGGGGCAGCGGCCGGGCGCAAAGCGCCCGGCATCGCCCGTCCGGTAGCGCACCAGGGGCATCCCGCCGCGCGTCAGGGTTGTGAAGACGATCTCGCCGGGCTCGCCCTCGGGCAGGCGCCGCCCGCTCGCCGGGTCGACGATCTCAACCAGGAGGTCGGCCTCGCGCAGGTGGTAGCCGCGCCGCGCCGCGCACTCTACGCCCCCGCCGAGGCCCATCTCGGTCATGCCGTAGTGGTTGTAGACGACACACCCCCAGGCCGCCTCGGCCGCGGCGACGACCGCCCGCGGCACGTGGTCGCTGGTGAGCAGCGCGGCGCGCAGCCGCACCCCCGCCCCGGCGGGGTGGCGCGCGAGCAGCAGGGCCTGGGTCGGCGTGCCGACGAGCACGCTCGCGCCCGTGGCGGCGATGGCCTTGGCCGTCGCGCCCGGCGCGGCGAGCGGGTCGTGGAGGACGCCCTCGGCGCCGAGGCGCGACAGCGCCGTGGCCAGCAGGTCGCCGACGCTGCCCGGGGTGGCGCCGGGGAGCATGATCAGCACCCGGTCGCCCGGCGCGGTGAAGGTCGCCATGCCGATGTGGAAGAAGTCCAGGGTCAGCTCCTGATCCTCGCGCGTGAAGGCGACGCGCTTGGGCGCCCCGGTGGTGCCGGAGCTGTCGAGGGTGACGATGCGCTGGATGGCGTCCTGCGAGACGCACAGGAGCTGGAGCGGCCTATCGCGGAGCGCCTGGGCCGTCGTGAAGGGCAGCCGCGCCAGCTCATCGAGCGAGGCCAGGCGCTCTGGGGCGCCGGCGAGGTGGGCGCGGTAGAAGGGGCTGCGCGCGCGGGCCAGCCGCAGCGTCGCCGCGAGCCGCTCGAGCTGCCAGCGCTCCAGGGCCGCGCGGTCGAGCGGCGCCGCGCCGCCGATCCTCGCCGCGATCCACGGCTCCAGCGGTGTCAGGGGCGCGCTCATCGCCCGCGATAGAGGGACCGGCCGTCCTGGGCGGTCAGGTTGTAGGCGCAGAAGGGGACGATCAGAGCATCGGGGCTGACCTCGTGGATATAACACAGGCGCAGCCGCTCCAGGTCGAGCGTCCAGGCGTCCTGGAAGGCCATGCCCGAGACGCAGAAGGTGTGGGTCTTCGCTCGCGCGAGGAAGAGGTCCCACTCGCCGAAGCTCGGCCCTGGGCCGGGCTCGCTCAGGGCGATCGTCGGCGCCGACCAGTGGGCGGCCACGAAGGCGCGCGAGCGGCGGGCGCCCTCCTCGGCCGGGGCGGGCGCGCAGCAGCCGGGCGCCTTGTGGCGCGTCAGGGGCGGCAGCCGGCCGTCGGGCAGCAGCACGAAGTTGCCGTGGAACGAGCACATGGCGTGCTCGC
>JAAXUL010000264.1 GCA_013336035.1 Chloroflexales bacterium | reverse complement strand
CCGCGCCCGCCGCCTATCCCGCCCTGGCCGCCGGCGGGCATCTGGTCGCAGACGCCGTCGCCGCTGCCGTCGCCCTGGCCGGCGTTGAGGCCCTGGCCGCCGGGGCCGAGGGCGCTGAAGGGCTGATAGATGCGGGCGGTGGCCATCGAGCGCGCTGTCGCGAGGCGGGCGTCGGCGTCCTGGCGGATCATGCTGCCGGCGGCCACGGCGGCGTCAAGCCGCGCGGCGCGCGAGGCGACGAAGCTGTCGATAAAGGCTGCAGGATCCACGCCGCCGGCGGTGAGCGCGGCGGCGATGGTGCCGTCGCTGCCGAGCTGCGCGACCAGGTCGGCCTGGGTGAGGCCGAGCTGCGCGGCGGCCATGCCAACGAGGGACTGCGCGCTGCCGCCCAGCATCTGGCCCTGGCCCATGCGGCCCTGGCCCATCTGGCCGCGGCCCATCATCTGAGCCTGGCCGTGCGGGGTTGCGCCCGGTGTGGCCTGGGCAGGCTGGCCGCCCGGCCCCTGGGCGAAGGCGCCGGCGGCGAAGCTTAGGGCGAGCAGGGCGATAAGGGCGCCGGCGATCCCGGCGGCAACAAGGCTGAGGGTGCGTTTCATACGGGTGCTCCGTGGTGTGGTCCCGGACGCTCCGGGCGTCTGTCGTGTACACCCTTATGGTAGCAAGAGATTATGGAGGGCTGATGGAGAGACGCGGGAAGGTTGGTGGACATTGCCATACTGGGGCGAGGCGCCCGGTGCACGCGCGCGGTCTCGATTATGGCGCCTCCCCTGCGACGACGGGCAGCGCGGCCATGGCCCGCCGCAGCCGTGCCCCCACCTCCTGGGCGATCGCGGTGAGCTCGTCACGCCGCACGATGCTGAACATCGCCTCCGGGTTGATCGCCGAGACGATCGTCTGCCCCGCGTCGTCGCGGTAGACGATGACGTTGCAGGGGAGCAGGAGGCCAAGCTCCGGCTCAATCGCCAGTGCCTGCTGCGCGAGGGGTGGGTTGCACGCGCCCAGGATGAGGTACGGGGCGATATCGGCGCCGAGCTTTGCCTTAAAGGTCGCCTGCATATCAATCGTGGTTAGGACGCCGAAGCCCTCCTGCTTCAGCGCCGCGGTCACCGCCGCGACGGCCGCCGCATAGTCGAGCGCGGTCCGCACGGTATAGCCGTAGTCATTGTGGCCCATCGTCGCTGCCTCCTCTGTTGCCTGGCGCTGGTGCGCTGGTTGCCTGCCTATATGATGCGCCGGACGCCCCTGAGGTTTCAGCGGTGCGGGGGACGTGGGGCCGGGCCAGCCGCCCGCGGTCTGTAACCTCTACCGGCTGGCCGACATCGAAAGACGCTAGGCCCCGGCATACCGGGGCAGGGCAGGTTGTCGAGAGGGAGTGACGCGACGCCTCTCTGCGAGTACGTCTGCAAGGCGTGCGGCGAGCGCTTCGAGAAGCTGGTCCGCAGGACATGAGCGACGATGCGCGGGCGGTGCGCTGCCCGGCCTGCACCAGCGACGGGGTGGAGCGGGCGCTCTCTACCTTCGCCACCGGCGGCGGGCAGCGGGAAGCGGCGGCGCCGAGCTGCGGCCCGGTTGGCTGAGGGCTGCCCCGATCCCGGCCGTGAGCCGGAGCAGCAGCGGGCGCGATCATGGGTCGCCACCAGGCGCGCCCCGGATCGACCCGGGGCGTTCCCTGTTTGGCGGAGCGTTTGCGGACGGGGCTGTGGATGCTGGCAGGGACAGCGCGCCACCAACGAGGTCGCGCGACCGTCAGCGATCGGTCTCGGACCTTGGGCCGTGACGGGGCGTCAGTCGAGGCCAGGCGCTGGCGGGGGCAGCGCGGTGGGCAAATCATCGCGCATCGTCGGGCTCCTCCTCGGCACGCTCGCGTGCGGCCCTGGCCCCCTGGAGGATCTGCGCCCATACGGCGGCGGCGCGCAGCTGATCGGCAAGCGCGGGCGCGGGGCGCCGCGGGGCGGCCACGCAGCAGATCCGGCGCAGCGTGGGGGCGGGGGCCGACGCATCATCGGCAGGGGTAGGCGTGGGCGTGTCATCACTCATCGTCGGGGTGCTCCTCGAGCGGCTACGTCAGGGAGAGTATTAGGGAGGGCTTGCGAGTAGTTAGCTCAGCAGCGTGCGCGCAAAGGCGAGCAAGCGCTGGGCATCGGTGAAGGTGCTGGCAATGCCCAGCGAGACGCGCACCGCGCCCGTGGCCCGCCCGGCCAGGCGGTTGATAAAGTCGTCGAAGCTGATTGGGCCAAACTCCTGGAAGTAGGCCGCCATCTCCTCGCCGCTGAGCCCGTTGATCACCTCGCCCACGCCGGGGTTGCAGAAGCAGCCGCTGCGCAGCGAGATGTGCGCCGCGCTCGCCTGCTGCTCCACCGTGCGAAAATCGATCCGCTCGCCCGCGGCGTCGTAGAAGTTCATCGCCAGCGTGCCGCCCCGCCGATCGGTGTCGCGCGGCCCGTAGATCGTCACCAGGGGCCGCCCGTTGCCGTGGCGCAGCGCCCCCAGCTCGTCCAGCAGCCAGCCGGTGAGCAGCTCAACCCGCTGGTGGATCAGCTCGACGCCGACCGACTCCAGATGGCGCAGGCCAATCGTCACCGCCGGCAGCCCCAGATAGTTGATCGTCCCATCCTCAAAGCCGGTCGCGCCGTCGGCCAGGAAGTGGCGGCCGCCCTGGGCCGAGGCGATCGTAATCGTGCCACCGGCGAACCAGGGGCGGTGCAGCCGGGCCAGCGCCGACCGGCGGGCCAGCAGCGCGCCGATCCCGGTTGGGTAGCCGAACATCTTGTAGAACGAGACCGACACGAAGTCCGGCTTCCAGACGCTCAGGTCGAGCCGGTTGGTCGGCACGAAGGCCGCCGCGTCCAGCAGCACGTCCCAGCCCTGCGCCTGGGCCGCCGCGATCAGGCCCAGGTCGTGCTGCACCCCGCTGAAGTTCGACTGGGCCGGGTAGGCGAAGAGCCCCGCCGCGCCCGGCGTCAGCCGCTCCAGCTGGGCGTACGCTGTCGCCGGGTCGAGCCGCAGGTCATCGGCACCCACGGGCAGATAGGTCACCTCGGCGCCGCGGGCGCGGGCGAACTCGCGGATACCGTTGACCGAGTTATGGTTGTCGATAGTGAGCAGATAGCGTCCGTCCGCCGCGAAGGGGAAGGCCTCGCCGACCAGCTTGAGCGCGCCGCTGGCGTTCAGCGTGAAGATCGCGGCGTACTCCTCGGGGTCGGCGCGGAAGTAACGCAGCACCGCGGCCCGCGCGCCCTCGCAGAGCGCGGTGGCGGCCTGCGAGGTCGGGTTGCACGAGTGCGGGTTGCCGAAGGTGTGGCTGCGCAGCAGCTCCAGATGGGCGCGCAGCTGTGCGTCGGCATAGAGCCCGCCCCCCGTGTAGTCGAGGTAGACCTGGCCCTCGGCGTCGAGCCGGGCGTACTCGCTGGCCCGCAGATCATCCAGCGCAGCGGTCTCGTCGTAGGTGGGGTGGGCGGCCCGAAAGGCCGCGAGCGAGTCAATCCTGGTGGTGGTCATCGGGCGATCCTTGCCTCAACGGCGGGTGCCGCTCCAGTATAGCGCCGGTTCGGGCGACCACCAGGGGGCCTGCTGCCACTGTGCCCCGCACCAGGTCAGCCGCCGCCGCGAGCGGCCTACGCGCCGGTATGGCGTGCGAGGGCCTGGCGGAGCACCGACTCGGGCTGGGCGCCGACGAGCCGCTCGACCACCTTGCCCCCCTTGAAGAGGTACAGTGCCGGGATGCTGCTGATCCCGAAGCGCTGCGCGGCCCGCGGGTGCTCGTCCACATTCAGCTTGGCGACCACTGCGCGCCCGGCAAACTCCTGCGCCAGCCGCTCGATCGCGGGCGCCACCGTGCGACATGGCCCGCACCACGGCGCCCAGAAGTCCACCAGCACCGGCGTCGCGCTGCTCCCCACCACCTGATCAAAGGTCGCGTCCATCAGCACGAGCGGCGCGCCGGCCTTCCCGGGCGAGGCCGCAGGCGGGCCGGCGGGCGCTGTGGGAGGCGTGGCGACCGAGCCATTGAGTGCTACCCGCGGGCCTTCGGGAAGGGGCGGGCGTGACCCATCGGCGGTCAGGTGCTCGAGCCAGGCGCGGAGCGCCGCCTCCGGCGCGGCCCCGCTCGCCTGGGCGACAACCTTCCCGCCCTGCACGAAGACCAGCCCCGGCAGGTGGGTCACCCCGAAGCGCTGGACCAGGCCGGGGTTATCCGGCGCATCGACGCGGGCGACCAGGGCGCGGCCGGCGTAGGCGGCCGCCAGCGTCTCCAGGGTCGGGGCAAGCTGATCACAGGGCTGACAGCCGCGACGGCCAAACATAAGCAGCACCGGCACCCCGGCGCCAAGCACCCGATCGATGCTCTGTGCGCTCGTGTGGATCGGGGCGGTGATGGTCATTGGGTTCCTCACTTCCACCTATGTGGGCGGTCCAGCGCCCATAGCGTGGGCTCTCTGGACTATTTGATGCGCGCCGACCGGCGCCAGTTACAGGGGGCGGTCTGGCGATCGCTCGCCAGCGGCGCCAGCGAGCGACTCGGCGCAACGATAACGACCGCCGCACAACTGAACCCTCAGGTCGATGCGCCCCCGCTGCGGCGTGGGTCGGCCCGGCAGCGCGCATGCTACCTGGCGCTGGAACACGCAGCCCCAGCGCTGGATCAGGGGGATCAGCACCATGTCTTCGAAGCGCTCCTCGACGGGGCTCCAGAAGGTATCGCCCCGGACCGCCCCGCCCACCACCTCGTCGGCCAGCAGCCGCACCAGCCCGTCCGCGAGGAAGCCACGCACCTGGCTTTGCCGGTCGCCGTGCTGAAAGACCATCAGCGTCGGCGAGGCGACCACCCCGCACTGCTCGGCCAGCAGCGGGGCGTGATCGACGAGCACGCTGGCGACCAGCAGCTGCCCGCGATACTGCTCGGCGACCTGCGTCAGCGCCGGCCGCAGCGCCTGGCGGGCCGGGCACCGCCGCGCCCCAAAGCAGGCCAGCACCGGGAGCTCGGCGTGGAGCACGTGCCGCGTAAAGGTCGCTTCCGTTACCGCCAGCATTGTGACCACTCCATACGTGCCGCGCGGCCGCGCTAATAGCGCTCTCGGCGCAGCACCTCCTCCAGGGGGCGGCGACCGCCGGGCTTCAGCGGCCGCTCGGCCTCGGCCGGGTAGCCGAAGGTGATCGCCCACTGGCAGCTCAGGTCCGGGGGCACGCCCAGTACCTGGCGGGCCAGCTCCTGATGGTGCAAGCTGGTGATGCAGGAGCCGACGCCTAAGGCCGTGGCGGCGAGCTGCAAGTTGGCCGCGGCCTGGCCCAGGTCGAACTCGTTGTCGGGTGGGGCGACCAGCACAACCGTGAAGGCCGAGCCAGGCATGTGGGCGGCATAGATGCCGGCGCTGGCCAGCCGGGTGAGTTGCTCGGGCTCGGTGACCAGGATGAAGGTCCAGGGCTGGGTGTTCTTGCTGCTCTGGGCGCGCCGGCCGGCGTTGAGGATGGCCATGATCACCTCCTCGGGCACCGGCTCCGCGGCGTAGGCGCGCACGGCGCGCTTGCGGCGGATCGCCTCGGCAACGCTCATCGCGCCCGCCTGCTGTTCGCTGCTCATCTTTCCTCCTTCGCCGGCGCAGCCCCCGCTGGAGCCGGTGCCAGCACTGCCCCCCTGGTTCATACCCCCATTGTAGCGGGATCGCGAGGAGCGCGACGACCTGGGCTATATTGTCCTCCCGCGGGAGTGCTGGACGCTACCTGGAACACCGGCAGCTCGCCAAGCGACGGGTGCCTGATAGCGAGGGTGCCGCCTGCTTGAGGGTACGGCCCCCGCTGCCGTGGGTTCCAGGCCGGTGAGTGCTCATCGCGGCAATTGGCGCCAGTGCGATGGCGTGCCCACTGCTACGCGCTGCCCCTGTGACGCCAGCCATCCGATCAGGCCATCAGCGCATTCCAGCCCGCTGTGTAGGTGCGGAGGCTGCGTGACCTCGGCCGCAGATGGGCTCCCACCGTACTATGGCACTATCGCGATGGCAAAGCCGCCCCAGGCGCGCTTGCCGTGCCCCTCCTGCCCCAGCGTGCGCTGCTCGGCGAGGGCGAGCCCACACGACGAGAGAAACGCCGCGAGGCGCTCGCGCGATGGGGGTGTGCTGTCGAACCCGAAGCGGAGCGGCTCGCCCGCGACCCTGGTCGCCGCCCGCCCGTAGCGCCAGTAGAGTGCCGGCGACGAGGTAGCGCGCGACGACGGTGTCGAAGAACGTCACCCGGGCCAAGGCCTCGTACTACATCGGGATGTCGCCCTCGAAGGGGTAGCGAAAGGCCAGGGGCACGTAGCCCGTCAGTCGGTGGGCCAGAGGCCAGGCGCAGGCCCAGCGCCGGGACGCCCGGCAGCAGCGGCAGCAGCCGGTGCGAGGCCTCGTCGGGCCGGAGCCCAAGCTGATGCATCGTCCAGCGTGCCGACAGCGGCCCTTGCGCGGTCCCGGAGACGCCCGGCTTGCGCCCCGCCACGAAGATTTTGCTGACCCAGATGAGGTAGCCGAGCAGCGAGACGGGGAACAGCAGGAGGCTGATGAGGAAGAATCCGGCCGCGGCGATACGATCGCGCATAGTGTCAAATCCCTTCCTGGCGCACGGGTGCACACAAGATCACGACCTGCGACGGCGCTCACGCGTCAGCAGATCCGCTTGGCGCAGCGGCGTCGGCGAGTCGCCGCCACTCCAGAGTCGTGAGGTCAAGGGCGTAGGTCGTAGGGTTGTCCACATACTGCTCGGCAGCGCCGGACCCGATCCAGCGCTTGCCGCCCTGCACAACGATCCGGTGGGACGCGGGCTCATAGGCGGCCGTATGCCGGCTGATCCACCCCGGCAGCTCGCCGCCGGTGGCGACCCGCGCCATCGCCCAGGTCGTGCAGTTCAGCCGATACACCGGCGTCTCGCCGACGCGGCGCTGCCCCTGGTAGCCCAGCGACCCGATCAGATAGATCGTCTCGCCAACCAGGGTCGCCGTGTGGAAGTCGGTCGGCGGGAAGACTTCGGCGGGGTAGCCATAGAGGGTGAACGTGCCATCGCCGTGGTAGACCACCACATCGTTGTAGATGCAGAAGTCGGGGTCGTAGAAATCCTCGTGCTCGCCCCCGATCTCCACGAAGCGCCCGTCGGGCAGTGCCACCAGGCTCCGGCCGAAGCGCGCAAAGCACCAGACCGGCTCGCCGTCGCCGGTGTCCCCATAGCTGCTTCGCGCCGTGTACGCTGCCGCCCGGCTGCGGACCATCGCCTGCCAGAAGGGCTCGTCCATCACCTCGGGGTTCGCCCGGCCAAAGCGGCGCCACCTCCCGGCAAGATAGGCCTCGCGGGGCAGCTCGAGCGGGGCCGCTGGCGGGAGGCCGAAGAGCGCCGTGCGCATGGTGTCGCTAACCAGATTCAGGTCCGCGCCCGCATCCAGCAGAAGCCGGACGATCGCGGGGTCCTCGGCCAGGGCCAGGGCGTGGTTGTGGAACTGGTCTACCCGGTCAACGCGCGCCCCGGCCGCCAGGAGCAGGCGCACCGCCTCAATGGCGCCCGCCTGGGCCGCCACCATCAGCGGGGTCTCGCCGGAGCTGGTGGTGACCTCCGGGTCACAGCCCTCGGCCAACAGCCAGGCGAGCAACGCCGGCTGCTCGGGCTGGATCGCGAAGGTCAGCGGGGAGCGCCCGTCGAAGCCGGAAGCGAGGGTCGCCCCCACGGCGCGCAGGGCCTGGGCCTTGGCCAGGTCACCCACCTGGATGCTCAGATGCAGAGCGGTGCGCCCGACGCTGTCGCGGGCCTCCAGGTCCGGGCCGGCGGCGAGGGCCCCGCGGACCTCCTCCAGGCTGCCGAACACCACGGCCTCCATCAGCGGGCTCCAGCGCAGCCGGTCGCGCTCGGCCCCCGCCGCCAGCAGCTGTCTGACTATATCGAAGCGCGCGAAGCCGGAGGCTGCCAGGAGGGCGCTCTCGCCGTAGACGGTCCTCCGCTGCGGGTCGGCGCCCCGCGCGAGCAGCAGCGCCACGAGCGGCGCCAGGGGCTGCCCCGCGCGCGAGGGGCTGTAGAGCGCGTTGATCAGCGCGTCGTAGCCGTGGGTCGTCGTCGCCGCGAGGTCCGCCCCCGCGTCGAGCAGGGCCCGCACCCGCGCGAGGTCGCCGGTGGAGGCCGCCAGCAGCAGGGGCGTCACACCGTTCCACGTGTACTCCCGGGACTCAGGCGAGGTTAGCGCCACGGCCGCCTGCGGGGCGGTCTCGGGGGTCCAGCTGCGCGCATTCACGTCAGCGCCGTGGGCGAGCAGGAGGCGCAGGAGGGCCTCGCCGGCGCGGGGGTTCGCGGCAGCGGCCATCAGCGGGGTCCACCCAGTGCGCAGGTCACGGGCGTCGACGTCGGCGCCAGCGGCAAGCACGCCCCGCACCCCCTCTCGATCGCCCCGCTCGACAACGGTAAAGAGCTCCATCGGTCAGCCTTTCTCCCACATGCGGCCGGCCCCCTCTTCGTCGTCGCCTCGGAACGTACAGCACTTCGCGTACCTCCAGCGTCGATGAGGGATGGCTGGATGCTCTGACCAGCTCAGGGTGACTCCTGCGCGCACGCGATCCCGGCCACCAGCAGAGGCTAGGCCCGCGGTTCCAACGCCAGCCGCAGCCCGAGCCCAATCAGCACGACACCAGTGATGGTCTCAAGCTGCTGCCGGACCCGCGGATGGGTGACCCATGCCCCAATGCGGCCCAGGACCAGGACGAGCAGGGTGAGCCAGAGCACCCCGATCACGAAGTGGACCCCCGCCAGGAGCAGGGACTTCAGCAGCACCGGATCAGTCGGGTGGATGAACTGCGGCAGAAAGGCCAGGTAGAAGATGGCCGGCTTCGGGTTGAGCACATTGTTCAAGAGGCCTTCGCTCCACGCCTGCCACCAGCGCTGCCGTGCCCGCGGTACCCTCGGGAGCTGCTCCGCGCTCACGGGGTGGTGCGGGGGCTGCCGCAGCGCCTGGACGATCGTCCAGAGGCCGAGGCCGATGAGGTAGCAGGCGCCAAGGCCTTTGAGCACCTCGTACGCGACGGCGGAGCGGACGACGATCACCGAGAGCCCCAGGGCGGATAGGGTCGCA
>JAAXUL010000997.1 GCA_013336035.1 Chloroflexales bacterium | reverse complement strand
TAGACGGCGACGACGATGGGCCAGCCCCGCTCGCTCGCGGCGGCTTCTGCAGCGCTCGCGATGCGCTTCGCGTCGGCGAGCGTCAGCGGCGGGCCGTAGGGCGGGGCGGGCGGCTGGTCGACGTAGAGCAGGCGGGTCACGATGAGCGCAGGATCCGGGACCTCTTCCCGACCACCGGTTCCCCCATATGGGTGAGGACCCGGGCCGATGACCGGAGGCACAATGGGCTGGCGACCCGTGGCGAACGGGTGCCCCGGCGCTGCCCCCAGGGGAAGCGGCACTACGCCCGGGGGCGCCGGACGGCGGGGCGGGGCGGACAAGCGGCAGGGCTCGCTGTACGGCGGAGGCGTTCGCCTGAGGCGCCGTCATTGCGCCCACAGGCGGAGTAGCCGGGGCGCTTGAAGGGGGCGATGGCGTCTCCCCGGCGAGCGATCCTGTCTGGCCTGGGGCCACGTGCCGCGTTGGGGGCCTGGCCGCTTCCGGCGTCGTGATGCCACCTTGGGACAGGCCCGGCGTGGCAGGCAGCGCTGTTGGGCGACCTGGCGGTGACGCGGTGGGGCGCGCCCCTGGTGGTGCGCTGGGGTGGGCTGGGGTCGGCAGCGCGCTTGCCGGGCGGGCAGGCAACGCACCGCGGGGGCGCGCCACGACCCGCTGCACTACTCCCGAGGCGCTGATCTCGCCGGCCGGCAACGCCCGAGCCACGGGCCTGGCCGCAGCGCCCGTCCCCGCGAGCGTGGCGCGCTGTACGACAGCCGCACTGGCCGCAGGCGCGGGACGGCCGGAGACCACGGGGCGGGCAGACGCAGGCTCGGCGGAGGGGACGGCGAACGGGGCGGGCTCGGCTGGGCGGTTCGCGTAGACGATGGGCGTCTGTCCGGCGCGCGGGTCGTCCACGGTTGCCCGGCGGCGCTCGAGGTCGGCCAGCAGCGGTAGGTGGGCCGCCCCGCCGCGCGCGGCGAGGGAGCGGCTCAGGCGGCCGTCGACCACCCCGGCGCCGCGCAGGGGGCGGCTCAGCCGGCTCACCAGGTTTGAGTCGAGGGCGGCCTGCCAGGCTAAACCCCGGCGGGCCTCTTCGTGTGTGCTCATGTCGTGGCCTCGTGCCTCAGGTGCGCCAGGCTAGAGCAGCCGCCTGACCCTGCTCATCTCGGTGACGTCGGCGTGGATCAGGCTGAAGCCCTTCGCCCTGGTGATGCCGTGGTGCGCCAGCTCGAGGGACTCCACGGCGACCGCTGCGCTGTCGGCGCGGAGCTGGGGCCCGCTCCAGCGTACCGGAAAGACTCGGCGACAATCCCAGATCATGACCGGCTCGCTGGCGGTGCCGAGGAGCGAGATCGTCAGGTTGCGGCGCACGATGTCGCCCTGCGCGGCCCGCTGGATCCACTCCCAGAATAGGTCCACATCGGTCAGCCCACGCCGCAGGGTCAGGTGGCTCGGGTACGAGGCGGGGCCGGGTAGCTGGTACTCGAACAGGTTCTCGCCGCCCTCGCGGTAGGTGAAGACATCGATCTGCATCTCGAGGCCGCTCACCTCGCTGAAGCCGCCGGCCTCCAGCCCCTCGATCTCCACGCGAAAGTTAAAGCCCAGGTACGGGTCGACGGGGCGGCGCTCAGTCATAGACACCTCATCATAGGGCAGGCTGCTCGTTCAGACGCCGGTTGAGCCGCGTCACTTCCTCGACCCAGCGCAGGCGCTCGGCGTGCTCCATGCCCATCACCGTCTCATAGGGCCAGTGGAGGTGATAGGCCAGGTACGCTACCTCCTCGTGGAGCCGTGCGGAGGGGTAGCGGGTCATTCCCCCAGGCTCACCGGCTCGACCTCGAACTCGCCCTCGCAGTGGGGGCAGGCCACCAGGAGCCGGCCGTGGCCCTGCTCGTTGATGCGCCGGTAGAGATCCTGGAGGTAGGCCAGGTCGGTGGCATAGAGGCCCTCGATCAGCTTTGGGTTCAGCGGCTCGATGATGCCCAGGCGCGTGACCACCCGGGCCAGCAGAATGATCACCAGATACCCGGGGTTCGCCTGGACACGCGGGTCCTTCAGCGGCGCGATCTCGTCGAAGGCCGTCGCGCGGCGCATGACCCCGTCCTGGTGCAGGGTGCCCTCGGCGTCAAGGTAGCCGCAGGGCAGGCGAAAGGGGAACTCGGTCTGGATCATGGCTAGCCCTTCGTAATGCCCTCGTGGGCAAGCTCCAGCTGCTCGATAGCGACCTCGCTGCCGGTGGCGTTGAAGCTGGGGCCGGCCCAGCGGGTCGGCCAGGCCTCGCGAAAGTTCCAGCGCAGGCGCTCGGCGCCGGTGTCGTCGAGGAGGACAATCGAGCCGCTGCGGCGCTCGGCCTTGCCGCTGCGGGCCCCCAGACACCAGGCCCACAGCTCCTGGTCGTCGCTGATGCCCCGGCTGAGGGTGATGTTCGAGTAGGTCACCATGCCCGGCAGCTTGCGCGTGGTCAGCTGCTTATCGTCGCCCTCGCGGTACTCGATCGGGCTCTGGGTGGCATCCAGGCCCGAGCACTCGCGGAAGCCGGCGCGGGTGATGCCGTCGATCTCGACCAGGAAGTTATAGCTGCGATACGGGTCCTTGCGTTCGGCTGCGGCCATGGTGCCTCCTTACTCTGGCGCTTGTGGCGAATGGGCCGGCGTGTCACTCGGCGAGGGCGGTGACTGCCCCCGGGCGCTGGACGAGACGGGCGACGATGAACTCGGCGGGGACGGCGGGGGCCAGGCCGATCTCGGTGACAAGCAGGCCGGCGGCCCGCACGTCGTCGCCGTTGGTCTCACGATCACATTTCACATAGAAGGCCTCTTCCGGTGTGGCGCCGCGCAGCGCGCCCCGGCGCCAGAGATCCCAGAAGTAAGCGCTCAGCTCGCGGCGGACCCGCACCCAGAGCTGCACATCGTTTGGGCTGAAGGGCAGGTCGATCATGGCTCTGGCAAGCCAGCGGCCGACGGTGATGAACAGGCGACAGACGGCGATGCTCGACCACGCGCCCTGGTTGGCCCCGGCGAGGCTGGAGGCGCCCATCACATAGATGCCGCGACCGGGCAGGGCCCGCAGGTCGTTGACCTGGGCCGCGTAGAGTTGGCCGCGCTCAATCGAGGCCACGCGTAGGGCCAGGTCGGTCGCGCCGACGAGCTCGCGGTTGGCCGGGGCCGCGAAGAAGGCCGCCTCCTCGTCGGTGCGCGCGTAGAGCCCGGCGATATGGCCGGAGGGCGGCAGGGCCCGCCCGCCCGCGACGATCCAGGGGAAATACAGCGCCCCGGCTCGACTTCGCAGGGCATCGCGTCGTGCCAGCGTTCCTTCCAGCCCCTCGTCCGGCGGGGCGTCGA
>JAAXUL010000263.1 GCA_013336035.1 Chloroflexales bacterium | reverse complement strand
GCCGCGGGCGGCGCGGCGCTCCTGGGCGAGCCTACCGCCATCCCGGGCGAGGCTGGCGCCGGCGCGGGGCCGGCGGGCGACCAGCGGGCAGCCTGGGCGGCGCTGGCGCCGGCGAGCAGCGTGGCCGCCAGCGCGGCGACCAGCAGACGCAGAGACATAGGGCATACTCCTTAATACGCGTATAGACAGCGCCACTATAGCACGGAGCGAGCGCCGATACTGTTCTATAATCATAAAGAAGGACAATTCGCCCGGGCAAGCCTTCGCCCGATCTACAACAGCGCCGAGGGGGCCATGAGACTCAAAGGACGGGTCGCCATCATCACTGGGGCCTCCAGCGGGGTCGGCTACGCCACAGCGCGAGCCTTCGCCCGTGAGGGGGCCACCGTCATCGTCGCGGCGCGCCGTCGCGACCGCCTCGACCACCTGGTCGCCGAGATCGCCGGAGAGGGCCACCAGGGCTTCAGCATCCCCACCGACATCACCGACCCGGCCCAGGTCCAGCGCCTTATCGACCAGACCGTCAGCCTGCTCGGGCGCATCGACATCCTTGTCAACTGCGCCGGCGGGGTGCTGAAGATCTCGCCTATCGAGCAGTTCACCGATAGCGACTGGCGCACGATCATCGACACCAACCTGAGCGGCACCTTCTTCGCCACCCGCTCGGTCGTGCCCTACATGAAGCGCCAGCGCTCGGGCACCATCGTCAACCTCGGCTCGCGGGTCGGGCGGGTCGGCATCGCCAACATCACCCCCTTCAGCGCCGCCAAGTTCGCCCTCGCCGGCCTCTCGCAGGCTCTCGCCCAAGAGCTGCGGCCCCACAATATCTACGTCACCAATATCGTCGCCGGCATGATCAACTCAGACCTCGGCCCGCTCAACCCTGACGAGTCGCTGCGCCGCCGCCTGATCACCACCGACGACATCGCCCAGGCCATCCTCTGGGTCTGCACCTTGCCCCCCAGCCTACGCGTCGACGAGCTGCCCGTGATGCCGCGCCAGGTCGATCTGTAGCCGTGGGCTTCAGGGAGGGCCCGGCCCTCCCTGAGCCTCCCTCCAAAGGCCAAGGGATGAGCGAAGCCTCACTGCGCGACTGGTGGGAGGAGCTGCTCCAGATCCACGAGTTCGCCCACTACCGTGACTATGCCACCGACCTGACTCGCCGCGAGGTCGACTTCCTGGCCGAGGCCCTCAGCCTGCGCGGCAGCGAGATCATCCTCGACCTGGCCTGCGGGGGCGGGCGCCACAGCCTCGAGCTGGCCCGCCGCGGGCTCACCGTGGTCGGGCTCGACGCCGCCGCCCCCGTCCTCGCCCACGCCCGCGCCCAGGCCGCCGCCGAGGGCCTGAGCGTCGAGCTCGTGCACGGCGATATGCGCGCCCTGCCCTACGAGGCCCGCTTCGACGCCATCCTGGTTATGAACAGCAGCGTGGGCTTCTTCGACGACGAGGCCAACGCCGCCGTCATCGCCGGCTGCGCTCGCGCCCTCGCCCCCGGTGGGCGCCTGCTGCTCCAGTGCATCAACCCCTACCAGATCAGCGCCTACCTGCGCGACTTCCGGGCCGGCTGGTACCGCATCGGCGCGGGCTACGTGCTGCGCGAGGCCCGCTTCGAGCCACGCGAGGCCGCCCTGCACATCGGCTACCGCTACCTCGACCCGGCCCAGGGCCTCGAGGTCGCCCACCCCGGCGACCGCATCCGCCTCTACGGCTTCCCCGAGCTGCGGCGCCTGCTCGGCGAGGCTGGCCTGCGGCCGCTCAGCGTATTTGGCGACGCCGCCCTGCCACCCGTCCCCTTCGACGAGCAGAGCCAGTGGCAGGTGGTGGTCGCGCTTAAGGATCAGCCGCTCAGCGAGGGCCCGGCATGAGCATCGCGATTATCGGCGACTACGAGATCACCTACAGCGACGGGGGCGCGCCCGCGCTGGTCATCCATCACGTTGTGCGCGGCTACGACGCCGTCACCCTCGACGGCGCCGCCGCGGCCGAGCTGCGCGAGCTGCTCGCCACCAGCCAGAAGCGTATCCGCGATCTGGGCGGCTACCGGGCCATCCTCGGCGCCAGCGGCGACATCGCCCTCTACGCCCCCGCCGGCCAGCGCGCCTGCTACCTCACCCCCGAGCAGGCGGCGCGCCTGGCGCGCCTGCTCGGCGGCGGCTAATTTACATCCATAACCTATACAGCTAAAAACAATAAAATATCCAATCATTTAAGGAAGGAATCTCAACCAGACACTCGCTTCACAAAACTATCACTCGCTTGTATACTAGATTTCATAGAAGCCAGAATCGCCTAAAACACACTCACATGCGTCTTGGTTTTCGCTACTGAGAAAACCCCTCCAGGGGTTGTTATTTTGTGTGCGCCAACTGCCGCAGACACTCGCTACCCGCTAGCATAAGAAGCCTGCCGCGGCCTAACCCCCGCAGCCGGGCTTTGGTTTGCTGTGCTCCCGATCATCCTCGGTCGCTGTCTCCCAAATTGCCCGGAAGGAGGATCTATGAGGGTACGCAACAGATCTGGACGCGCCGGAATGCTCATCTGCTGCCTGTGGCTTATACTCGGGCTGGTGCCCACAGCGCTGGCCCAGAGCACAGTGCTACGCCTGGACTTCGAGGACGGCGCCGACGCGGCGTCGGTCCTCGTCAATTCGCCGGGAATCCTGTTCAGCGAGACCAACGGCAGCTCATGGGTGTACGGCGACACGCAGCTGGACCGGTACAACGCGCCCTACCCCGAGAGCTGCGAGGATCGCCCCGAGGCGGTCCGCGCATCTGTCTGCCGCTACGCAGTGTCCGGCCGATTCTTCGCCTGGATGGGCTTCGCCCAGAGCAGCGGGCGCATCGACTTTACCCAGGGCAATGTCTCCTTCTTCGAGGCCGGCTTCTCGACCGCCGACCCGCTACGGGTCGAGGCCTACGGCCGCGCCGCCGAGCTGGTCGCGAGCACAACCGTTGCCCCTAACCTCGACACAGGCGCGCTAACCCGCGTGCGCCTCGAGGCCACGCCGGGCCAATCTATCGCCTCGGTCGTGGTCAGCGGGCAGCTTGGACGCTGGCTAATGGACGACCTGAGCGTCGACCTGCCGATCACCCAGCCACAGGCCCCAACACTGCCGGAGAACAAGCCCGCGCTGGTCTCGGTCACCCAGCAGGTCGAGCCGGCCCAAGGCGCCCAACCCGGCGATATTGTCCAATTTACCCTCGTCGCAAAGAATCACGGCAGCGGGGACGCCCGCGAGGTCAGCATCACCCTGCCGTACGACCCGACGCTGCTCCAGCTGCTCGACGCCCAGTTCAGCAACAGCCGCGCGTGGGTCACCGAGGTCGGCGCCACAACGGTGCACATCAACACCGGGCCGCTACCGAAAAGTAGCGATGCCATCACCAGCACGCTGCGCTTCGCGGTGAATCCGGGGCTGAGCGAGAGCAGGCTGTTTGCCACAAGGCTCAGCTTCACCTGGCGCGATAACGCCAGCGGGGGCGAGGGGCGCGGGAATGCACTACAGCTGCCGATCGGCCAGGTCCTAGACGCGGCAAGCGATGCACTGACCGTCAACGAGGATGGCGCGGCCCTGGTCTTCGAGAGCACACTCTTTGAGCCCGGCGAGCCGGTCGCCACCTGGTACAACACCCCTGACGGTCGGGCAATAAATACAGGCACGGTCACCGCTGACGCCGACGGACGGGTGTGGCTGCGGCTCAGCACTGCCGAGCTCGACCCTGGCAGCTACACATTTGTCACCCGAGGCCTCTGGTCCAGCTTCGAGTTCATCGCGCCATTTCAGATCCAGCCGCCACAGGCAAGGGGGGAATAATGCCCACACATCGTCGCTTCCGGGGTGTGCTTGGCCTTGCCGTTATCGTGCTGCTGCTGACAGCCCTGGCTGCGCTGCCGCCCGCACAGGTGCGAGGCCAATCCGGCCAGCCGCAGCCCCTACCCCACTCAGATCAACCTGCCGTGAGCGACCCAGGGGCGCAGATGCAGCCCGATCTGCCGGGCTATACGCCGCCGGCCAGCCTCGACACCGTCACGCTGGCAGACAACCTCCCCGCCGAAGATGGGCCCGCCCTCGCGGCGACATGCACGCCGGCCCTCCAGAACCCGACCCTCGACTATGGGCTCGGCTGGTCGGTGGTCGAGCCGCTGATTGCCACTGACAACCGCTTCTTCACCTCGGCGCCCAACTCCTTCCGCATGACCGACGGCGACGACCTCTCGCGCTTCCCATTTGCCGACACGGGAGATGCCTTCGGCCAGGGATTCTTCGTGCCCGCCGACACTGCGGCCGCGCTGGTAGAGTTCAAGCTCGGCTACTTCGGGGCCAACTTCTTCGACCGCGTCTACTACGCGTTCCACCTGCTCGACGCCTATGGGCAGCCGATCTACCCGGCCGTGGGCGTTGGCGTTGTCCCGCTGACTGTCGACGGCGTGTGGCAGCAGACAGCCGACCTGGTGGTCAACCCGAGCATCCTCGGGCCCATGCGCGGCAGGCCCGCTGCCCTGATCGTCTCGTTCGTCAGCGACGCGTTCATACCCGCCTCGAGCGTCTGGATCGATGATGTGCAGGTCACGCTCTGCGGCGCGGGCGCGAGAGTGCCCTCTCCGCCCAGCAGCGGCCCCGGCCCGAGCGCGTTAGATACAGGGTTTCGCCCCCGCCCCGACGGCTACAGCTTCGAAAACTACGGCGGCGTGAACCTAAGCGACTACACGCTGTCCGACATGCGGTGGGCGCTTGGGGATGCGGTCGTCTGCCTGCGCACCAGCCGCGGCTGCGTCCCGAGGCCGCAGATCGTCGCGCTCAACCAGCAACTCAACGAGCAGATGGACGGCGGACACTGCTACGGCATGGCGGTGACAAGCCAGCGCTTCTTCAACGGGCAGGATGCCCCCGGCACATTCCAGCCCGGCGCGGGGAGCACCTTCGGCCTGCGCCAGGCCTTCGCCCGCCGCAATATCGCCTACTTCTTTGTCCAGCAGTTCTATGAGCCGCTCAGCACTGAGATCAACGTCAGGCAGGCCAGTAGCACTGCTGTCAACACCCTCAACCGTATCAGGACGATCCTGAGCCAGACGCCTGACGAGCTGCCGGTGATCGGGATTTTTCAGCCAGGGGCGGGGGGACACGCTATTACGGCCTACGCGGTAGAGGATCGCGGCGGCGGCATCTGGCGGGTGTGGGTCTACGACAACATTCACCCGGCCGATGCGACACGTTACATCGAGGTAAACGTATCCACCAACACATGGCGCTACGACTTAGGCGGATCCCTCGGGGTATGGGGCGGCTCGCAGCCGGGCACGTTTGTCGCCATCCCGCTGAGTCTGCACAGCGGCCCGTTCGCGCTTCCGCAAGGCCTGCTCTCTAGCACCAGCCTGGCGGCGAGCGAGCCGGTGCAGATCTGGCAGTCCGGCAACTACGATCTGCTGATCACCGACCAGGCCGGCCGGCGCATCGGCCAGCTCAACGGCAGCGAGATCAATGAGATCCCAGACGCATTTATCCAGCGCCCCATCGGCGGCCTGGGCGTCGAAGGCCCGCCCATCTACAGGCTGCCCACGGCCTCGACCAGCATCCAGATCGACGGCAGCGGGCTGAGCCAGCCAGAGCTCGCCGAGGTGACGCAGTTCGGGCCAGGCTACGCCGTCTCGGTACAGTCCTTGAGCCTGACGCCGGGCACGAGCGACCAGCTGACGATCGCGCCCGACGGGAGCGAGGCAACCCTGACGACGGCGGCCGACCGCACGCTCAACCTCTCGCTCATGCGCGACGGCGACACCACGGGGCAGAGCTTCCTGCTGCGCGGCCTCGACCTCAGTGCGAGTGGCTCGCTCAGCGCCCGCGTCACAACCGACACGCTGACCATTGACCAGACCAGCGGCGGCACGTATAGCCTCGATCTCACCCAGTACGATCAGGGTGGCGCCCAACGCTTCATCGCCAACGATCTCACGCTCGGGCCAGACGACATCCACTACATCGACTACGCCGGGTGGGAGCAGACAGACGCGCTGACGCTGCGGATTGATCAGGGCGGTGACGGGAGCATCGACCAGACCGTGACGATCACCAACCAGATCGCGCAGGCGTACCTGCCAATCGTGAACATCGCCCCAAGCGCCAACCTCGCCGGCGACGAGGCCCCATAGGGTCGACTCGCCCAGGCAGGGCCAGCGGCGGAGCGCCTACCCCTACAGGCGCTCCACCGCCACCTCGGCCACCAGCCGATCCACCTCTGCGGGCTCGATCCGGCCAGGCCCCGCCGTCAGCACATCGGCGGTACCGCAGGCCACGCCAAGGCGCAGGGCCTCGGGCAGGGGCAGGCCGCGCAGCAGCCCCGTCGCCAGGCCGGCCATCAGCGCGTCGCCGCTGCCCACGCTGCTCACCACCGGCACCGCCGGCGGGCGCGCCAGCCAGCGGCCCGTCGCGTCGGCGGCCACGCACCCCAGGGCGCCCAGCGACACCGCCGCCAGCGCGATGCCGCGCGCGCGCAGGTCGACCACGGCCGCCAGGGCCTCCGCCACATCCGTGATCTCGCGGCCCATAAGCGCCCCCGCCTCTGCCCCATTGACCTTCACCCCCCAGATGCGGGCCTCGACAACCGCCGCGAGGGCCGGGCCGCTCGTGTCGGCCAGCACGCGCCGGCCCAGGGACCCCAGCTCGGCCACCATGGTGCCCAGGGCCGTAGGCGGCACGCCCGGCGGCAGGCTGCCCGAGAGCAGGCAGAGATCCGCCGAGGCCGAGGCGTCCAGCACACCGGCGGCGAAGGCCGACCAGGGCCGCGGGCCCAGGGCCGGGCCCACCTCGTTGAGCGCCGTCGCATCGCCGGCCTCGGGGTCCACCACCAGCACACATGTCCGCGTCTCGCCCGAGCCGTGGCTCGTCCAGCGGCAGAGCAGGCCCTCCTCGGCGGCCAGGTGAGCCACGTGCTCGCCGGTGTGGCCGCCCAGCGGGCCGCACACCAAGGCCGCCTGCCCGAGCACGCGCGCCGCCCGGGCCACGTTCAGGCCTTTGCCGCCCGCCGCCACGATCACCTCGTCGGTGCGATGCACGCCGCCCAGACGCAGGTCGCGGAAGACCATGGTCCGGTCCAGAGACGGGTTCGGGGTAATGATCAGCAGCATATGGGCTCCCTTCACGACCGCGGGCCACGAGGCCGCTCGCCCATTGTACAGGCAAACGGCTTTAGCTCGCGGGAGGGGCGCCAACGTCCGCGCATCCCTAATTTAGTTGCCGTGTGAATGGCGCCGCCGAACACAAGTGGCCCACGAGAGAGAGGCCTAGCGCACAAACACCCCGCGGCGGACGGCGATCTCGAGCACCCACAGGCCCAGGGCTAGCCCGAGCAACCACGGCCACAGGCCCTCGCCCTCGGCGGCGGGCACGGGGGTCCGGCCATCAGCCGGCGCCGCCTCGGCCAGCACCTCGCCCCCCGTCGTGGCCGCGATCTCCGCCAGCAGAGCCCGCCCCGCCGCGGGGTCGCCAGGCTGCCCATACTCGGGCGCGACGGGCTGCACATAGCCGACGTCGCGCTGCTGGAGCGCGCCGTCGCGCAGGAGCACCACCGAGACCATGTAGGCCCCCGAGCTGGGGAGGGTTAGATCCTGGGTGTAGCGCCCCGGGGCGCTCTGACGCACATCAAAGCTGCGCTGCGTGCCGTCGGGCAGCGTCACCCGGGCGTTCACCGAGGCCAGGTCAAGCGGGTCGCCGCCGGGCAGCAGCGCGTCCACCACCAGCCGCCCCCCGCCACGGCGCGGCTCGACCCGCACCTGGAGCGGGCCGCTATCGGGCTCGGGCAGCGTATAGCGCACCATCTGGGCCCAAAAGCGCTCGAAGCCGGCCCAGCGGGTCCACTCTGGGGCCCAGGGATCGCCGGCCGTTGGCGTCCACGCCACGGCGCGGCCAAGGCCATACTGCCACACCGCCAGCAGCGGGTCCTCCTCGGGGGACTGCAGCACCACATCGGCCTCATCGCGCTTCGTCACCGCCACATAGCCCCGCAGGCCGGGCAGCTCGGCCGGCGCGAAGTCGCGCACGATCGGGTGCGGCTGGCTCAGGCTCGCCCGCAGGTTGCCCTCGACCACCGGGTCAGTCCGGGCGATCTCGCTCTCGAGCAGGGTCAGCCGTGGGATATCCTCGGGATGGTCGGCAAAGTAGTAGCGCCCGCCGCCCCAGCGCGCCAGCTGGTCGAGCAGAGCCGTGTCCGAGTCCTCGCCGATCGCGATCGTCGAGAGCGTGATCTCAGCGGCCCGCGCCGTCTCGACCAGGCGCTGGTAGCGCGCGTAGTCGTTGGTGAAGCTGCGGCCATCGGTCAGCAGCACCGCGTGGCGCACGCCCGAGGGCTGGCGGGCCAGCGCCGGCAGGCCCTCGGCCAGGGCCGCCTCGATATCGGTGCCCCCGCCGCTGGACAGATCGCTGACCGCCTGCTGGATCGCCGCCAGGCCCGTCGCGTCGCCCACTTGCTGGAAGTCGACCACCCACAGCGTGCCCGTATCGAACGAGAGGATGCCGATCCGGTCCTCGGGCCGCAGGCTCTCGGTGGCGAGGATGGCCGCCTCCTTCGCCATATCGAACTTACTTACGCCGAGGGCCGCCGTCATACTGGCCGAGCGGTCCACGATCAGCAGCAGGGCGATCTCGCCGCGCTCAGGGCGCGGCGGCGGATCCATCGTGACGGGCAGGGCCTCCTCGAGGGGCGTGCCCTTATAGGCGCCAAGGGTGTACGAGTTGCGCCCGCCCACGGCCACCAGCCCCCGCCCCTCGCTGCGCACGAACTCGCGCACGCCCGCCATCTGGTCGAGCGAGAGCGAGGTGGCGGGCACATCCAGCAGCACCATGCCATCATAGGGCGCCAGCTCTGACATGCGCGCGGGCAGCTCGGCGGGGGCGATCCTGCTCGTCTCGACACCCTGGCGGCCCAGGGCGTCGGCGAGCAGGGCCCCCTCATCGGGCCGCTGGGCCACCACCAGCACCCGGGGCGGCGGGTTGACGACAGCGGTCGCGCCGCCCAGATTGGCTTTGTGCCGAACTCTATATTTTTAATAGGGTTGTCGATTACTTTAATGGGCAAAAAGTTAAAATCATACATG
>JAAXUL010000996.1:964-3321 GCA_013336035.1 Chloroflexales bacterium | reverse complement strand
CCACAAACTGCGAGTCGCGCCAGAGCGGAGCATCGGCATCGAGGGCGTAGATCTCGGCGGCGCGCTCGGGCTGGCCCTCGGCAATCAGCGGCACAACACAGCTTGACAGCAGCATCGCCAGCGGCAGGCGGGTGTGGTGCCGAAGCGCCAGGCGCAGCGCCGCGACCGCGTCTGCCTTTGCCCGCCCGGGGTCGCCCAGCTGCCAGGCTACCGCGCATCGGCCGGCGAGAAAGGTGCCAAGCATGACCGACAATCCGTGGGCGCGACAGAGCGCGATGCCCTCCTGAAGGGTCGTGTCAGCGGCCGCGAGACTGCCGACCGCCTCCTCGCAGAGGGCCAGGGCCAGCAGTGTCTCGGCCCGGATCAGCTCGCTCGACTGCCCATCGTTGGCGACAGCCAGCTGGGCTTGGTGATGCCCGGCCGCGAACTCGCCAAGGTGCATCAGGCCAAGCGCCAGGCGGCTGTGGGCCAGGGCTACGCCCGAGCCATCGCCCAGAGCCTCGTAGTGCGCAAGGCTCCGTTCGAGGTAGCCCACCGCCTCGACGCAGCGGCTCAGATGCATCAGCACGACCCCGATCCTGCCAAGGGCGGCGGCGAGGCCCGGCCGATTGCCCAGGGGCTGGGCAAGCTCGTAGCTGCGCCGCGCCAGGCGCTCGGCCTCCTCCAGCCGATCGACCTCAAAGCAGATCTGGCTGAGCAGCTGCATGGTCTGGGCAAGCCCGCGCCGGTCGCCGGCACGCTCGCAGATCGCCTGAGCCTCTCGCAGCACCTGCTCGGCCTCGTCAAAGCGCCCGTCAATCCGTAGCAGCTCGCCGAGGTCGCCGAGCACCAGGCTCAGCTCCCACTCACGGCCAAGGGAGCGATAGAGCGTGAGGCTCTGCGCATAGAGTGCGACCGTGTCGCCATCGCCATGGATGGTGCGCAGCCGCGCGAGTCGCCAGAGCGCGAAGGCCTGCTCGGCACTGCCATCCTCGCCTGCCGCGATCACCCGCCCTAGCAGATCGAGGCTCTGGCTCAGGTGTGACAGCGCCTCCTCACTCGGCCCCTCGTGTGTATGGAACGACGCGTGCCACGCGAGCAGCCTGGCCTGGAGCCTGAGATGGCCCGAGCCCACATCCCAGCCAGAGGCCACCTGCGCGGCAGCCCGGAAGGCATGCTCCCCCTCGCTCAGATAGCCCTGCCACTCGTAGTAGTGCCCAAGAGCATCGGCCGCCAGGTCGAGGAGCTGCGCCATCCCAGTGGTCACGGCCCAATCCCACGCCACATGCAGGTTCTCGTCTTCGGCGCTGATCGCCGCGAGGGCCTCCAGCTGGTGCTCGCCCTGTAGCGCGAGCGCGTGCCGGGCCAGCGAGCCCAAGTAGTGCGCCGCGTGCCGGTCGCGTGTCGCCGCCTCGCGCGCCGGGTCGGCCGCCAGCCGCTCAACGGCGTACTGGCGCGGCAGCTCGTGGAAGCTGAAGCGATCGCCGATCAGGTCATACCTGAGCAGGGCGTGGCCAACCAGGCTTGAGAGCACAGCGTGGTCGGCGGCGGCCACGGCTCGTGCCGCATCGAGCGTGAAGCCGCCGCGGAAGACGCTCAGCCCCACGAACACCTCGCGCTCGACAGCGCTCAGGCGCCGGCAGGCCGCGACACAGACCGCGCGCACGCTCCGCTGGCGCTCCGGCACATCGCGGAAGTCGGTCGTCAGCAGGTCGATCCCGTGACGCAGCTCGGCCAGGATGTCGGCCGGCGACAGGAGCGCGACCCAGGCCGCGGCCATCTCAATCGCTAGCGGCAAGCCCTCGACAAGGCAACAGATCGCGCCAATATTGCGCGTGTCCTCATCTGTCGGCGCGAAGCCGGGCCGAACATGCTCGGCAACATAGAGAAAGAGCCGGACAGAGTCGTATGTGGCAGTGTCAGGGCCGGCGCCACGCTGAGGGGTCGCCAGGCCCTCGAGCATCAGAAGGTACTCACAGTGCAGCTGAAGGCGCTCGCGGGCCGTCACGAGCAGGGTGACCCCGGGCGCTGCCGCGACAATCTGGCTGATCAGGTCCACATCCTCGATCAGGTGGTCGTAGTTATCGAGGATCAGCAGCAGCCGCCTGCGACGCAGGTAGTCGATGAGCTGGCGGCGCGCGGGGCGCGGCCCGCGGTCGAGCGACAGGCCGAGCGCCGAGCTCACGGCCGAGACCAGCTGGGCGGTCGCGCTGAGGCCGGCGAGCGCGACAAAGCAGACCCCATCGGCAAAGCTGTCACGTCGGTTAGTGGCCACCTCAATGGCCAGGCGGGTTTTGCCCACTCCACCCAAACCGACCAGGGTCAGCAGACGGCAATCTGGGGCGGCCAGTAGGGTCGTTAGGGCAGCCAATTCCGAC
>JAAXUL010000996.1:0-954 GCA_013336035.1 Chloroflexales bacterium | reverse complement strand
GGCGAAGCGCGTCTCGCCGGCGGAGGCCCTGGCGATCTGCTGCTCGGCCGCCGCCAGCGCCAGGCGGGTCTTCCCGGCCCCGCCCAGGCCGCAGATCGTGACCAGGCGCGTCGCCGGTGCGGCGAGCAGGCTCGCCAGCAGCCCCAGCTCGCGCCCGCGGCCGATGAACGCGGTCGCCTGGGGCGGGAGGTTGTCACGCACGGTGGGGAAGGGATGCTCGGAGGCAAGATGCGGCCAATCCGGGACGCCGAGCTGGTCAGGGGAAAGAGCGGCCCGGGCTATTCTGACAAACGTGTCCCGATCATCGCCGGCCAGCGCCAGAGCGTCAGCGAGGCGCTCGGCGGTCGCCTGCGAGGGGCGGCGCAGCTCGGTCTCGATCTTATGGATGGTGTCGGCCGCACAGCCAACGCGCCGGCCGAGCTCCTGCTGGGTCAGGTCGGCGGCTTTGCGCAGCCGGCGCAGCAAATACCCAAAAGAGTACCCGCCCTCTCTAAGCAGCAGATCGGCCCCGATATGCCGGCTGTCCATATGTTTGTCCTACAAACTATGACCCGGACGGCAGGCTGTGTGCTGAAATGAAGCTAGGTAGCGTACTGGTATCCCCGCCACTATGGAAAAGGAGAGTCTCTATGAGAACGCATGGGTATTATACTACGCCGACCCCGCGGACACCCCTACGAGAGCGACCAGTGTTGCTGGCGCTGCTGTTCGCGCTGGTCGCCATCGTTATGATCGGGGTTGTGCTGATGCTAGCCTGGACGGCAGCCCGCCCCGCTAGCGATGCGGCCGCGCCCGCCGCCGCCCCACGCGACGAGGCCGCCTGGCAGGCTTACCGCGCCGGCGAGCGCGCCGCCTTCCCGCCCGCCGCGGCCCCACGCGACGAGGCCGCCTGGCAGGCTTACCGCACCGGCGAGCGCGTGCACTGCACACTAGAGCCGTAAAGGAGACGCGAAC
>JAAXUL010000262.1 GCA_013336035.1 Chloroflexales bacterium | reverse complement strand
GCTGGGTTAGCGCGGCGGAACGTGCGCCGGCTCCACTGGTGGGCCATGGCCTACCGGAACAGAAGGAAGGATGCTACAGATGGCCCGCTTGCTCATCGCGACCCTGCCCCTTGCCGGGCATGTAGGCCCCGGCCTGCCGATCGCCCGCGCCCTGGCCCGGCGCGGGCACGAGGTCTGGTGGTACACCGGGCGGCGCTTTCGCCCGGCTATTGAGGCGACGGGCGCCCGCTATGCGCCCATGGTGGCCGCGCAGGACCCCGGCGACAGCCCGTTTTTCGTCCGCCTGCCGAAGCTCTCCGGCCTGCGGGCGGCGAGCTGGGGGCTGAAGCGCGCGTTCATCGACCCCATCCCGGCCCAGGTCGCCGACCTTCGGCGCACACTGGGCGAGTTCCCCGCCGATGTTATCCTCAGCGACCAGGTCTTCGGCGGCGCCGAGGTCCTGCACGAGCTCGGGGGGCCGCCATGGGCGATGCTGGGCATCAGCGCCCTCACCCTCAGCAGCTTTGATGTGGTACCCGCGGCTATAGGTTTGCCGCCGGATGCCTCGCCCCTCGGGCGGCTGCGCAATCGGGCGCTGAACGCCGTGATACAGCGCGTGCTCGTGCGCGACGCGGCGCACCACCTGAGCTACGTGCGCTGGACCCTCGGCCTCCCGCCGCTGCGGCGCGGCCTGTTCGACATGCTCTCGCCATACCTCTACCTGCACGGCGGGACGCCCGCCTTCGAGTATCCGCGCAGCGACCTTCCGCCGCAGGTGCACTTCGTCGGCCCGTTGCTCCCTGAGCCGCAGGAAGACGTCGCCCCGCCCGCCTGGTGGGACGACCTGCGCGCCGGACGACCGGTCGTGTATGTGACCCAGGGCACGGTGGCGACCGAGGCTGAGCAGCTGATCCTCCCGACGCTCCAGGCCCTGGCGGATCAGGATCTCCTGGTCGTGGCGACCACGGGCGGCCAGCCCCTCAGCCGGCACCGAGGCGGCGACCTGCCGGCCAACGCACGGATAGAGCCCTGGCTCCCCCACGCGCAGCTGCTGCCCCACGTGAGCGTAATGGTCACGAACGGCGGCTACGGGGGTGTGCAGGCCGCCCTGGCCCACGGCATCCCGCTCGTGGTTGCGGGCGCGACCGAGGAGAAGCCGCGGATCGCGGCGCTGGCGGCCTGGAGCGGCGCGGGGCTCAACCTGAAGACCGGCTCGCCCACCCCTGCCCAGATCCGTATGGCTGTGGGCTCCGCGCTCGCCGTCCCGCGCTACCGCCAGCACGCCCGGCGCATCCAGGCGGACTACGCGCGCCATCGGCCTGCCGAGGAGGCTGTGGCGTTCCTCGAGCGGCTCGCCGCGACGGGGCGGCCGGTGCTCCGCAATGCATCCGCGGCCGGACCTGCTCCACGCGCGGACGTGGGGGGCGAAGAGGTAGCGGTCGGGCGGCGCTGAGCCACTGACCGGCTTACGGTTCACCCTTCGATCCATAGGCACCCACCGCTCTCTTCGCTATCCTGCTCTCAGGAACGATCAAACGTGACAGGACAGGAGTACCGCCCATGAACGCCACACCCCAGAAGCCATCCAGCGCCTTTGTACTGGCATCCTGGGCCGCCCTCTTCGCGGGGGTCATCGCCTATCTGGTGGGCTTATGGAACGCCGGGATGCCGCTCAGCGAGAAGGGCTACTATTTCACTGTCCTGATGTACGGGCTGTTCGCCGCGGTCTCGTTGCAGAAGAGTGTCCGTGATCACCTCGAGGGGATCCCCGTGACGCCGATCTACTTCGGGCTGAGCTGGGCCTCGGTGGCGCTGACCATCACGCTCCTGGCCGTCGGGCTGTGGAACGCCTCTCTACTGCTGAGTGAGAAGGGCTTCTACGCCATGGCCTTCCTCCTCGCCATGTTTGCCGCGGTGACGGTGCAGAAGAACACCCGTGACCTCGCCATCGGCGGAGGCGTGGCGAGCGAGTCGAGCCCGCGGTTTCGCTGGCCCACCGCCAGCAGCGGCACGGCGACGGACTAGCGCGCAGCACTGGCCGTCCGAAGGTCGTGGCTGAGCACCACCGCAAATAGAGCGAGCCCGGCTCTGGCAATCTGTAGGCGACCCACAATGACAAAGCGGGAGCGGCGCACCAGCACCGCTCCCGCTTTGTCATTGCTACCACCTCCTACCTGATTGCTGATCGAGCAGAGCGCGCATTACAAACGCATTGGCGCTTTTCCTCAGCCGCCCAGTCGCGCTGAAGATTGTCTCGCCGTGGGCAACCGCGCGGATTGCGCGCAGAACCCCGGCCGGCTCCGCGCCCGGCGATGTTCAGGGCCAATGAATGGTGGATTGGAAAGCCGCGTAGGTGCTGGGCCTGCCTGTGTGAGGAGGCACTACGCGGAGATCAAAGCCCGTTTACATACAGTCTGAACATGCTGGCACTATCGTGATGGAAGCGCCGCCTGAGCGACCAGATACCAGCTCGCTCGACGGTGGACCATCTCGGAACAGGAGTAACGGTCTATGAGTGTCACCTCTACTTCGCCCGAAACGCGCACCATCAACAGGCTCGGGAGCCGCAAGGCGCGCCGGCGCGTCTCGCCCTGGCTCGCGCTCCGCCTCGCGCTGGCCCTGGCCGGCGGCGGCTACACTGCCTGGCAGCTGACCCGGACTACCCCCGCCAGCATCACCACCGCCACCGCCACCGCAAGCCTCGGAACCATCAGCGCCAGCGTATCGGGCAGTGGCACCGTGGCCGCCGCCAGCAGCCGCACCCTGAGCTTCCCCGTTGATGGCACCGTCAGCGAGGTGCTCGTGTCTGTGGGCGACACGGTCACGGCCGGCCAGCCCCTGGCGCGGCTCAGCACCAGCGAGCTCGAGCTGGCCGTGATGCAGGCCGGGGCCAACCTGAAGTCGGCCCAGGCCGGCGTCGCCGCAGCCAACGGCGAGGGCGCCACGCCCGAGGAGATCGCCGCCGCCAGGGCGCAGCTGCGCTCGGCCCAGGCCTCGCTCACCAAAACGCGCACCGGCGACGCCACCGCCAACGACATTGCCAGCGCCGAGGCGCAGCTCGCCTCGGCCCAGGCCAAGCTGAACGAGCTGCTCGCCGGCCCCACCGCCGAGACCCTGGCCTCGGCGAAGGCCAGCGCCGAGCAGGCCCGGCTCTCGCTCCAGTCGCAGCGCGCCAGCCTGGCCGCGGCTAAGACCAAGGCCGAGAGCCAGGTGACCAGACGATCAAGGTCGGCATGACCGCCAGCGGCGCGATCGTCACCGCGGAGCACGCCGACGCGCTGCTGGTGCCGAGCCGGGCCGTCCAGGCCCAGGGCGACGCCAAGGTGGTGCGCGACCTGCCCACCAGCGCCGCATGGCCCTCGGCGGGCGCAGGCCCGGCCGCCCCGGCGCGCACGGCCCGCCGGTGGCGGCTGCCCACGCGCGCACAGTGGAGAGGTGCCCTATGAGTATCAGTCAGCCATTCCTTGGTGAGCTGAGCGCCCCGTCGCCCCAGACGGCGGACGACCTCGACGCCCAGATCGACGACCTGCTGCGCGGCGGCATCAGCTGGCGCGAGAGCCTGCGCTTCGCCCTCAGCACCCTGCGCGGCAACCCCCTGCGCACGCTGCTCACCGCCCTGGGCGTGCTGATCGGCGTGGCCGCCGTGGTGGCCCTGCTCGCGATCGGCCGCGGCTCGCAGGAGAGCATCACCAGCAGTATCACCGCCAACGGGGCCAACCTGATCACGGTGCGCTCGGGGGCCTCCAGCAGCGGCGGCGTGCGCGGAGCGGTCGGCGGCAGCGCCACCCTGAGCCTCGACGACGCCGAGGCCCTGGCAGACCCCGCCCGCGCGCCCGACATCAGCGCCGTCTCGCCCGAGTACGGCAGCTTCGCCCAGCTCGTGGCCGGCAGCAACAATGCCAACGCCCAGGTCACGGGCGCCACCCCGGCCTATGCGACCGTCCACAACGCGACGGTCGCGGCGGGCAGCTTCATCAGCGAGGAGCAGCAGCGCAGCCAGGCCAAGGTGGTGGTGCTCGGCGCGAATGTGGCCGAGACGCTCTTCCCCGATGGCGAGCCCCTCGACCAGCAGGTGCGCATCGCGGGCCAGAGCTTCACGGTGGTCGGCGTGCTGGAGAGCACGGGCGGCACGGGCTTCGGCTCGACCGACGACGGGGTATTCGTGCCGCTGTCTACGGCGCAGCGGGCGCTGTTCGGGGCGCGGGCGGTGGGCGGCAGCTGGAGTGTCTCGACGCTCGCGGTGCAGGCCAGCAGCGCCGAGACAGTGGACGCGGCGCTGAGCGAGGTCGAGACGACCCTGCGCGAGGAGCACGAGCTGCCGGCCGACGGCAGCGACGACGACTTCAGCGCGATCAAC
This sequence comes from Chloroflexales bacterium, assembly GCA_013336035.1. Lineage (GTDB taxonomy): Bacteria > Chloroflexota > Chloroflexia > Chloroflexales > Chloroflexaceae > CAIWXH01. The sequence goes on along the minus strand of JAAXUL010000262.1, from coordinate 4,757 downwards.
CAGCAGGACATCCTCGAGACGGTGACCCAGACGACCCAGCTGCTGACGCTGTTCCTGGCGGCGATCGCCGCGATCTCGCTGCTGGTAGGCGGGATCGGGATCATGAACATCATGCTGGTCTCGGTGCGCGAGCGCACCCGCGAGATCGGGCTGCGCAAGGCGTTGGGCGCAAAGGAGGGCGACATCCTGCTGCAGTTCCTCTTCGAGGCGTTAGCCCTGAGCGGCGCGGGCGGCCTGATCGGCCTGCTGCTCGGCACGGCCATCGCCCTGGCGGTCTCGCTGAGCGGGGTGCTGACGGCGAGCTTGAGCTGGGATGTGGCCCTGCTGGCCTTCGGCTTCGCCCTGGCGGTGGGGCTGTTCTTCGGCATCGCCCCGGCGCGCAGCGCCGCCCGCCTCGACCCGATCGTCGCCTTGCGCTCCGAGTAAGGATGGGCGCCGAGAGAGACGAGCGGATGGGGTGCAACGGATGCGCTCACGGAGCAGAGGGGCGACCGCTTCGGCGGCCGCCCCTCTGCCGTATCCACCGCGACGCAGGGAATGCTGACCGGCGGCGGGAGGCGGCGCCGGCCCTGCCTCGCTTGCCCTCACCTTGCTGCAATCTCTTCTGAACCGAATCTACACATCGCTGCGATACCCTGAGCGTGCGGCTGCGCCCAGGGTCGCCGGTAGCACTCAGGCGATACTGCTCTCACACGTCGATGAAGGATGATTTGACCATGGCATTCCCTCGCTCACTCCCCCCGGCTGATGCGCACGCGCATCGCCGATGGCATGCGCCTCACCTCTGGATGGAGCATGGCCGTGGCCGCGCTCCTGCTCATCCCAGGCATCTGGGCGGCGCTGACGACCTTGAACCCGAGCAGTAACCAATCGTTGCCAAGCGCGTATAGATGCAGGGCTCCGACTATGTGCTGGCGACGGGCCGCCCGGTGCTGTACCTGGGCGGGTTTATGGGCTAGGACGAGGTGCTGAGCGTGGAGGCGCTGGAGCAGCTGGTGGCCGACGGCGAGCTGCGCTACATCTACGGGAGCGTCGATGCGCGCGGCGGGCAGGGCCTGCCGGGGATGGGAGGGTCATCGTCGCTCTCGAGCTGGATCGTCAGCCGCTGCACAGTGGTCGAGGGCTTCGCGACGGAGACGCGCAATATGGGCGCGCCCGGCGGCACAGAGGCGTCCGCGGGCGATAGCGGCACATCGACGGGCCGGAATGGCTTTGGAAGCTTCACCATCCAGCTGTACGACTGTGCGGCGCGCCGCTCATAGCGTCTTGCGGCTGAAGAACGGCTGCTCGGCCTTCGGGTCGAGGCGAACGGCGTGGCCCGAATTGCCCAGCGTCAAGGCCTGTCGGTCAGTCAGGCTACCCACTAGCCGGTCAGGGCGGCCCCGGCGCCGGCGAGGCTCCAGCCGCCGCGACTAATCGCTTTGTCGGGCCAAGGTAGACGCGGTCAGGGGGGCGGTGTTTGCCCCTGGTGCTCCAGGGCCGTCACCTTGCAGAGCTCGGCACAGAAGAACAGGATGCTGCCGTTAGCGTAGAACCAGAACAGCACCGCCATCAGCACGGAGAGGGCCGCGTAGGAGCTGCGTGTGCCGATGACGAGAATATAGACCACCAGCACCTGCTTGGCGAGCTCCCAGCCGAGCGTGGAGAGTAGCGCGCCGAGCCAGACATCCCGCCAGCGCATCGGCCTCGGCGGCAGGTACTTGAACAGTAGCAGAAAGCAGCCCATGCTCAGGCTCAGGCTAGTCACGGGGCCGACCGCCCACCCGGCCAGATCACTGATCAGGGGGACGAAGCTGAGGATGCGCTGGAGCAGCGGGATGATCGCGGCGACCAGCGTAGACACTACCAGGACAGCGCTCAGCGCGAGCACCATGATAAAGCCGACGAAGCGGTCAATCAGCTTGGCCAGCATTGACTTGCGCACCGCGTCGCCCACGGTCGCCGCCTGGTCGTCCGTCGCCTGCCAGATGTAGCGGAAGCAGCGGCTGATGTGGCGGAAGACGAGGGACGCGCCAAAGAGCATTGCGCCGAGGGCTACCAGGGTGGCGATCAGCGAGTCGCGCTGCAGATCGGCCAACGATCGCTCCAGCAGCGCCCGGAACTCTGGCCCAAAGGCGGCCTCGGCGAACTGCAGAATGTCCCCGGTAACGGCGCGCGGCGCGTCAGAGAAGCGCAGCAGCAGGCCAGGCACCGCCATGATCATTACCAGCAGCGGCACAACAGACAGAGCGCCGTAGTAGACCAGGGCGGCGCTGAAGATCTGGGCTCTGTCGTTGCGAAAGGCCAGCAGCGTGGCCTGCAGGCGGCCGATCACCTGTCGAAGCCGCTGGGCTACATGTCGTTCGCTCACACCGATGCTCATAGATCCTGCTCTTCCAGGGCACAGGCACACGGCTCTACGAGATCTGCCTCGTGGAAGCATCAGGCGCCTGCGCCCACGAGGCCGACCCTAACGCTCACCGCCCCCTGGTCACGAGGCCAGGATGCGCGCCTTCTCGGCCGCGAACTCCTCGTCGGTGAGGACGCCCAGGCTCTTCAGCTCGGCCAGCTGTTGCAGCTGAGCGATCCGGTCCGCGCCCGCGGCGGGGGCGGCGGGAGCCGCGGCGGGCGGCTGCGCGGCCTGCTGCTGCGCCAGGGCCTGCTGGACCGCGTCGTCGAGCTTCTGCTGCTCCGCGATCGCTTTCTGCTGCTCCGCGATCGCTTTCTGCTGCGCCGCAGAGTCCATCGCGCCGCTGACGCCCTTCGAGACTGCGGTGGCCGTCCCGGCGACAACTGCGGTCCGCCCTATTGTACCAAGCAGGCCTGGCCCGCTGCGGGTCGCCCCCCGTGCACCTCGTCGCATACTACATGGTCCTTTCTGGCTTAACCTCTCATGTCTCTGGAGCCGAAGGTGGTCTTTGCGCCGCACTCCCAGCCAGGGGCTATGCGTCGGCCTGATGCGCCTGGAAGGCCGCCTCGACGATGGCGTGCGGGATGCGCTCGTTCGCCAGCACCTGACCATTGGCGGCCCGCACCGCGCTGGCGAAGCGAGCGGCCCAGAGGTTCTCCCAGACAAGCAGCCCCGCCGAGGTGTTGTTCGGCAGCTCTGCCGCGGCAAGCTGGATATCCTCCATGCTCAGCAGGTCATCGATCTCGCCGTCGAGGTTATCGAAGGGCGCGCCCTCCGCATCTCCAACCTCGTTCAGCTCAATGACAAGCACGTTGCCCTCGGCGTCTTTCTTGATGAACAGGAGGTCGATGATGTGGATGGTGCTGCTGTCGACTAGCTCCTGGAGGGCGGGCACGATCTGGCCGTTGAACTGGTTGCCGGGGAATGCGATCAGAATGTACTCAACCGGGCCAATTGTCATGATCGGTCTCCTTTGTCAGGCATAGCGGGCAAGTTATAGACATCGCGCGACGCACGTCGGCGGGGGGAGTCTGGCTGCGCACAGGGCTGCGCTGTTGATTATGCCAATCCTCCCGCCGCTACTCCAGGGCCGGCCGCTCAGCCGATGGCTCGCCGAACATGCCCCTACTGCGTATAGGCCTTCAGGAACTCGCTGAGCAGCCGCACGCCCGCGCCCGTCCCGCCCGCAGAGGCGTACGGCTTCGCGGGCCTGTCCGCCCAGGCCGTGGCGGCGAGGTCGAGGTGGACGAAGGGGTAGTCGCCCACGAAGGCGGTGAGGAAGGCGGCGGCCGTGATCGAGCCGGCGGGTCGCCCGCCGAGGTTCTTGAGATCAGCGATCTCGCTCTTGACCATCTCGTGGTACTCGTCCCAGATGGGCAGCTGCCACACCCGCTCGGCGCTGGCCTCGCCGGCGCTGCTGAGCCGGTCGGCAAGCTGCTGGCTGGTGCCCATCATGCCGATGGCGTGGGGGCCCAGGGCGATGATGATCGCCCCGGTGAGCGTTGACAGCTCGACGATCGCGGCGGGCCGGTAGCGCTGGGCGTAGAACAGCCCATCGGCCAGGATGATCCGGCCCTCGGCGTCGGTGTTCAGCACCTCGATCGTCTTGCCGCTCAGGGTGGTGACAATATCGCCGGGGCGATAGGCCGTCCCGCTCGGCATGTTCTCGGCGGCGGGGACGAGCCCCACCACATGCAGCGGCAGCTTCAGCTCGGCGACGGCCTGCATGGCGCCGAACACGGCCGCGGCGCCGCCCATGTCCGACTTCATCGTCTCCATCGCGTCGGCCGGCTTGAGCGACAGGCCGCCGGAGTCGAAGGTGAGCCCCTTGCCGACGAGGCAGATCGTCGGCTTGCCGGCGCCCGCCGTGCCGTACTCCATCACGATGAAGCGGGGCTCGTTCGCCGAGCCCTGGCCGACGGTCAAAATGCCGCCGAAGCCCTGCTCGCCGAGCTGGGCCTTGTCGAGCACCGTGACGGCCAGGCCCAGGCGCTGGCCCAGGGCCACGGCCTCGTCGCCCAGAGCCGCCGGGGTGACCAGGGCGCCCGGGCCGTTGGTCAGATCGCGGGCGAACAAGACGCCGCGCGCGATCGCCTGTCCGGTCGCGAGGCCGGCCCGGATCGCCGCCTCGGCGCCGCCGGCGACCACCGTCACGCGCTCGACGGCGAAGGTCTGCTCGCTGGTGAGCCCGGTCTTGTAGCGCAGGTAGCGGTAGGCGCTGTTGTCGGGCGCCCAGCGGATGGCGCTGAATTCTCCGATGTAAATCTGCACGTTGTATTTTTTCTGGAAATCAATCGCCGGCTGCAGGGCCGACTCGAGGCGGGCCTGGTCCCAGGTTTTGCCTGCAATCTCGCCCGGATACACATAC
>JAAXUL010000995.1 GCA_013336035.1 Chloroflexales bacterium | reverse complement strand
AGGGTTCACCATGGCTCACGGAAGGCGCAGCGGCTACTGGGAGCCCTGGCAACACAGAGGGCAGGGCGCCGCAGCGCCAAGTGATACGCCGTCAGAGCGCTGCGATACAGCCCACGGCACCATTCGCCAGCGCCACCGACGCCAGCAGCGCGCTCATGCAACAGGCAGAATATGGGTAGGGCAAGTAAAAAAACACTAGAACTTCCCGTAGCGTATTCGCCATATGAGTTATAAAAAATGGATCTTTTTTCTGCGTTGTAATCACTTGTTCAAGTGTAATTTCCAGTGCTATAGTATGGTCAATCATTGGGCGATCGCCATCTTAACATCCGGCGCAGCCTGTTCACTCCCCCCTACTCTCCATCTGTGGGCTCCGTCTCCAGCTTCTCTTTGCGCTGCGAGCAGGTATTGATGCAACGTGCCGGGCTCTAGCCGGTAGCTCTTGGGCTTCCAGTAGGGAAACACAGAGGCTTATCATCCCCTACCCCTTCGCTACCAGAAGCCCTCACTATGTGTCTAGCTGCCTAACTCGCGAAGTGCCGCACCGAGGCGCAGCATCCCTGATTGGCATTGATCTCATCGCGCGAGGACACCGCAGCGGCCATACCGTAACGTAGATCTTGGTATTGAGGGGGTCGACCGTGCAAGGACAAAGACGCAATTCCCACCGCCGGTTCCAGTTCGTCTGGATTCCCCTGCTCACCCTCGCCCTTCTCATCGCGCTAGTCCCGCTAGGGGGTGGTATGGCCGCCGGCGAGGGTCCGGCCCAGCCGCCCGAGCGGCCCGATCTGACCGTTACAACGTTGCCCACGGTCAACGCTATGATGCCTACTCGCAACGTTGTGGATGAGCCGACGACCGCGGCAGGCAGCCAGAGCCAGGTTGCGCCGTCCAGGCGACCCGCTCTGGCTGCCCCCTATACCATCTACTTCCCGCAGGTCAGCCGCCCGCTGGACTTGCCCGACCTGGTGGTATCCCAGATCACGAGCTCTGGCGGCGCGCTTCGGGTGATGATCACCAACCAGGGCAGCACGGATGTCACCGACCCCTTCTGGGTGGAGGGCTACATTGCCCCCAGCAGTTCACCCGATGCCGTGAATCAGCTGTGGCAAACTCTGGGGGGACGGGGCATTGCTTGGGCGATCACCGGGAGCGATCTGCCACTGGCCCCTGGTGATAGTCTGACTCTGACCCTCGGAGATCGCTCCTACCGCGCAAACTACAGCCGTATCGGTGGGATGATCACGGCCGGGACGTCGCTCTATGTGCAGGTGGACTCGTGGAATGACGCGACGACCTACGGCGCTGTGCTGGAGACACACGAGCAGAATACAGCTACCCACAGCAGCATCGCCGACGCTGCGCCCGCCGCGTCGACATACAACAACATTGTTGCCAGCACGGCGGAGAGCGATATCGCCGAGCCCGCGCCGACGACACCGACCGCTCCGCCGCCCGGCGCCACCCCGACGCCGACGACGCCGACCGCTCCGCCGCCCGGCGCCACCTCGACGCCGTCGCCGACCACCACTCCTCCCGGGGAGACGACCTATGAAGGTACCGCAACTATGAAGGTTTGGTACAAGGCAGCGGGTAGCTCACCGGCTGAGGTGAAGACCTACCGACACAACGTGACGATCAAGGAAGGGCCGCCGCTCGAGGGTGATGATGGAAGCCGCGAGCAGAACCCGTTCTACTACTTCGCAAATACACCACAGGGAGCGGGCAGGCCCGGCACTTTCGCGATTTATTCCGCAACCCGATACTTCAGCGAGGAATATCGCGAATACACCGTCTTTCAGTACTGGTCGTATACCCGTCAAGGTACAAGCTATCAGGGTTCATTCGATCCTCATCCTGGCGGAGATGATAACTTCAACATTATCACCACGGAAGATCGTTCGAGTTATATTCCGTTCTGCACGGCATCCATCAAGCCGGGGGCCACGATTGAGATCGAGGTCAGCGATCAGCGCATAAGAACCCATGTTGAGGGGGAGGTCTATGATCCCTTTGTGCAGCAACTCTGCACAACCTACATCGACAGGTTCGATCTCACGATCGATGCGAGCAATTAGCTGGCCGTGTTCTTCGGGAAAGCCGCAGGGAGGGCAAGTCCTCCCTGCGTAAGACCACCTGCGTGGCCTTGCAGGTGCCGCGAGCATCGCTTGCGAGCAACAAGTAGCCAACAAGGAGACGACCATGCGATCGACTCGATGGTGGGCGCTTATGGCCGCGCTGCCGCTGCTGCTGGGCCTGGCGCTAACCACTGGATCTCAGCCAGTCCGGGCACAAGACCCGCCGCCGCGCCCGCCTCTGGCCCCGACCGCCGAGCCGGCGGGCGATTCGGATCCTAAACCGACGCCGGTGCCGGCGGGGCGGATCACCGGGACGGTGATCGAGCTGGGCAGCGGCGCTCCCGCGCCGGGGATCATCGTTCGCGTGGGTGACGCCGTGCTGACGACGGACACGCACGGGAACTACGACGCGAGCGGGATCGCCACGGGAACCTACATGGTGGCACTACAGCTAACCTCGGAGCAGGGCGTGGCAGCTCAAGAGCCGCTCGCGCTCGATCTGGCGCCGGGCGCGGTGCTGGTGCAGCACCTGGCCTTCCGCGCGCCCACGCCCGTGATGGCAGCACCCCTGGCACCAGATACCGCACCGACACCTGCTGCGCTACCGAACACTGGCGCTGCGGACGAGTCGGTCATCTGGCTTGTACTAGCCCTCGGCCTCCTCACAAGCCTGGGTGGAGGGGCACTACACCGGCTGGGACGGGGGTAGCCCAGGCAAATGTGAGGCATTGTCCGCCTCCAATCGAGCAGATAGGCTAGGGCGAGGCTGAGCGAGGCGGAGAGCCTGGCTCAGCAGTGCGATGCCTGATGCTTAGGAGCTACCGCAGAGAAGCCTCGTCCGGCGCAACGCTGAACGCGCAGCAGGGCGCTCCCATGCCTGCGCCCGCGGCGCAGCGGTCACCGGCGCCCTGGCGCCTCAGGGGGCACAGGGCGCCGCAGCGCCCCACGATCATCGCCACCTTCGCCGCGCCGCAGCGCCCGGCACCGCGCCTGCGCCGCAGCGCACTACCGCGTGCCGGTGGCCGTACCCCTCCGGGGCCAGGGAGGCGCCGGCTGCCGTGCCGTGCCAACGGCCGCGATCCGCTCCAGGGCAGGCCCAGACAGGGTTCAGGCTGAGGCCGCACTGCGCCGCGTGGCGGGGGCGCTGCGGGGCACCGATCTGATCAGTGAGGGGCTTGACGAGGTGTGGTGATCAGACTCATGGGGGCCGGCGGTTACTCAGCAGTGCCAGGGGAAAGGCCCTGC
>JAAXUL010000261.1 GCA_013336035.1 Chloroflexales bacterium | reverse complement strand
CAGCGCTGCCCCGGCCCACTCTATGTCTAATTGCGTACCCGTTTTGCTTACGGGGCGACGGTGATCTGGTCGACGTAGAAGGTGCGGTTGAAGGCCCCGCCGGCTTCCTGGATGGCGATGTCGCTGATCCGGCTGGGGCTGCCGAGGCTGGCCAGGCTCACCTCGACCAGGGTCCAGGTGTTGGCCTTCGGCGAGGTCACTCGCACCTGGGGGCTCACCCCACCGCTCCCATTCTCGACGTAGACCTGGAGCGACTGGCCGCCCTTGCTGCCGCCGTGGACCCAGAAGCTGATCTTCTTCAGGCCGGCGGTCGAGAGCGGGCTAGCGTTGTGGAAGCGCAGGCCGGCCCACTGCTGCAGGTGCGTCGCCGAGATTGAGCGCGTGCCGACCTTCTTGACTGTCCCGTAGTTGAGCACGACCTTGGTGTTCCACGACCAGTCGGCCCAGCCAGTGGCAAGCTGGTCGTCGTAGATCACCTTGGCGGTGCCGGTTGTGGGCGGTGTGGTCGCCGTCGCTGTCGGCGTGGTCGGCCTGGGCGTCGCGGTCGGGGTAACCGGGGCGGCCGTCGCTGTCGGCGTGGTCGGCCTGGGCGTCGCGGTCGGCGTGGTCGGCCTGGGCGTCGCGGTCGGGGTAACCGGGGTGGCCGTCGCGGTCGGCGTGGTCGGGGTGACCGTCGGGCTGCTGCCGCTGCCGCTGATTGTGACCTCACCGGCGTTGGCGGTGTTGAACTGGCCGATCGCGGTCGCCATATCGGACCAGACGCCGCTCGCGTCAACGGCCTCGAAGCTCCAGCCCCAGGCCCCGCCGTAGCAGTTGTCGTGGAAGCCGTTGAGCATATTCAGGACGCTCAGGCCGGTCCCGTTGGCGTTGGCCGGGTGCTCGCCGATCACCACAGGCTTGTCATAGGTCGCGGCCTGCCAGCTGACCGACAGCGGTGAGTAGCTCCAGCTCGAGTCGCCGTTCATCCACGAGTAGTAGTGGGCCTGGTAGAAGTCGAGGTAGCCCTGCGCATCGTACGGGGTCAGGGCCGAGTCCTTCCAGATGTTCCCGGTCGCGCCGGGGGCGGTGGCGCTGCTCCACTTCATCGCCGCGCTGCCCACCGTCACCAGCTGGTTCGAATTGCGATGGATGGCGCCCGCGATCTCGGCGACGAAGCGCTGCATCTCGGCCAGGCTCACCGGCTGGGTGATCTCGGAGTTCACCGCGCCCAGGTCGCTGACGCCCCACTCGGGCTCGTTAAAGATGTCCCAGCCCAGCACGTTCGGGTGGGTGCCCAGCGTGTAGCTCGTCCCCGGGATCTGGTACTGCAGCATCGGCACGAGGGCCTTGTCGATGAATGACTTGCGCTTGGTCGCGTCGGTTATCAGGTCGCGGTGGCCGCCCGAGTGCTCGCCCTTGACATAGGCCGACGAGTCGGGCTCGAGCATCTCGAACGACCAGAGCGTGAACACGATGTTGATGTTGTACTGGGTGGCCAGCTGCGCCGCGTCAGCCATGGTGGGCAGCGTATTCGCGTCGAAGCCGGTCACCGCGCCGCCGCTGGCCGCGCTGAACTCGGGCCCACCGCGGCCGTCGAGGAAGACGAACCAGCGCACGCTGTTCACGCCCTTCGCCTTGAGGGCCGCGAACATGCTCTCGGTCGTGGCGTGGTTGTAGGTGTGCTGGCCCCACTCCTCGACTGTGGCGAAGTCGGCTCCGAAGCCGCCGTTCTGCACCGGCACGTTCATCCCCGACAGGTACCACCGCCCGCCTTTCCATGGTACCAGGTGGCTCTTGGTGGCGGGGCATGCCGCTGCGGCTTCAGCGGGCTGGGCAGGGCTGAAAAAGGGGGCCAGGGCTACGAGGCAGGTCAGCGACATGGCCGTTACGGCCGCGAAGATCGCGTGGGTGGGTCGTTGGCATCGTGCAAGCATCGACGGCTCCTTTTACCTTTTGTTAACTATTCGGGCCGCTTTCTTTATACTTCTTTTACTAATTGCTGCCTAGAGGGCCTATGTGGGCCGTTGGTCCTTTGATCTGACTGCTATGAGCCTGCTTCGTACTAGGACTTCTGGCCCCTGAATGGTTGGCTGTAGCGCTTTTTCCGCATCAAAAAGCCCTCCTCCGCAATGGGAGGAGGGCCTAGGGTGGCTAGTTCGCCGCCTTTAACTAATATTTAACTTTTATTAGGCATGGAAGCGAGCCAGGTAGCTGGCGCTGTCGAAGGGTGTGGGCTCGGGGCGGGCAGCGTGGGCGGGCCGGGGCTCGTGGTAGAGCACGCCCAGCGGCAGCCGCTCGCCCTCCATCGCGTAGCGCATCGCCGCCTCGGCATCATGCACATCGTGGCTGTCGGGCAGGCTGTAGACCTTCTCTTTGTAGAGCTTATAGGTGTCGTAGAAGGTCACGCAGGGGCTCATGGCGTGGATGAAGCTGAACCCCTCGTGCGCCATCCCAACCTTGATCAGCTCGGCCAGCTGCTTGGGCTGGCTCGAGAAGCCGCGGGCCACGTAGGTGGCGCCGCTGGCCAGGGCGATGGCCAGCGGGTGCAGGGGCGAGGCCTGGTTGCCGCCCGGGGTGGATTTCGTCACGTGCCCCGAGGGGCTGGTTGGCGAGGTCTGACCTTTGGTGAGGCCGTAGATCTCGTTGTCCATCACGATGCAGGTGATATTCACATCGCGGCGGATGGCGTGGGGCAGGTGGCCGATGCCGATGCTGAAGAAGTCGCCGTCGCCGCCGACGGCCATCACAGTCAGGTCGGGCCGGGCCAGCTTGAGGCCCGTGGCGGCCGGCAGGGCTCGCCCATGAACGGTGTGGAGGCCGTAGGCCTGGAGGAAGCCCGGCAGGCGTGAGCTGCAGCCGATGCCGGAGACGATCGCCAGGTCTTTCGGGTCGACCTGCAGGGCGGCCAGGGCCTGCTGGATAGCCGCGAGCACGGCGAAGTCGCCGCAGCCGGGGCACCAGATCGGCTTGAGGTCGGTGCGGTAGTCGGCGGGCTTGCGCACCGTGACTCCGCTGATCGGAATAGCGCTCATAGTGCTTGATGCTCCTCGTCAGACGAGCTCGGGCAGGCCGAGGCCCATCAGCTCTTTGGCTTTGTTCAGGATGCTGAGGCGGGTGAAGGGTAGGCCCGTGTACTGGGTCATACTGTGTACCCGCACGCCAAGCTCGGCCTGGACCATGCGGGCAAACTGGCCCTGGTAGTTCGCCTCGGGCACAAGGACAACATCGACGCTGTCGATAAACTCCTGGATAGCATCGATGGGCAGGGGCGCGACCATCTGCACCTGGAGCATAGCGATCGGCAGGTTTTGCTGCGCGGCCAGGAAGATACTGCCCCGGCAGACGCCCGCCGTGGTGCCCCAGCAGAGCAGGCCCACCTTCGCGTGCTCGGAGCCGAAGCGGCGCACATACTCGCGGCTGTGGCGCAGCGCCTCGTACTTGCGCCAGCGCTTCTCGCTCATCTGGACGTGGGCGTCGGGGGTGTAGGCCGGGGCGCCGTACTCGTTATGCTCGAGGCCCGTGGCTGTGTACTGGCCGTGCGCCGTGCCCGGCAGAGCCATCGGCGAGACGTAGCTGCCATTGATGTAGTAGCGCTTGTACTCCTTCGGTCGCAGATCGTCCTGAGGAGTCGTGCGGTTGCTCACCGGGTACTCGCTCAGCTTGAAGGGCTCGATCGTCTCGGTGCGGAACGAGAGCGAGTAGTCGCTGAGGATGACCACCGGCGACTGATACTCCTCGGCGAGGTTGAAGCCCCAGGCCGTGAGGTGGAAGCACTCGGCCACGCTGGCGGGCGCCAGCACGATGCGCGGCGAGTCGCCGTGGCCGCCGTAGACGGCGATATTCAGGTCCGACTGCTCCATCTTTGTGGGCAGGCCGGTCGATGGGCCGCCGCGCTGGGCGTCCACCACCACCAGAGGGATCTCGGTCATGCTCGCGTAGCCGATGGCCTCGCCCATCAGGGCCAGGCCAGGGCCCGAGGTGGCCGTCATGGCCTTCTTGCCGCCGAACGAGGCGCCGATGCAGGCCATCACCGAGGCGATCTCGTCCTCGGCCTGCAGGTAGGCGCCACCGATCTGGGGCAGGATCGGGGCCAGGCCCTCCATGATCTCTGAGGCGGGGGTGATGGGGTAGCCGGCGAAGAAGCCGATGCCTGCGTGCAGTGCGCCGGCGACGATCGCCTGGTTGCCGGTCATCACCAGGCGCTCGCGCTCGTCGTGGGCCTCCATCCAGAAGGGGTCGGCCTTGGTCATGGTGCGGGCGTACGCGATGCCGGCCCGCAGCGCGGACAGGTTGGCCTCGAGCAGGTCGGCCTTCTTGCCCAGCTTGACGCGCACGATATCCTCGAGCCTGGTGAGGCCTAGGCCGAAGAGGGCCGCGACGACGCCGAGGGCGGCCACGTTCTTGCCGCGACGGCCACCTGCCCCTTCGGCGATCTGGCCGATCGGCATGGGGTAGGCCACGCCGGTGAAGCTTGCGGGCGGGGTAAACTCTTCAGAGTCGTAGAGCAGCACGGCATTGGGCGCCATTGCCTGATGCTGCAGGTCCCAGGCCTCCTGGTTGAAGGCGAAGAGCACATCTGCCGCGTCGCCCTGCGAGCGGACCGGGTTGTTCGAGGCGCGGACCTGGAACATCACCGGGCCGCCTTTGATCTCGGCGGGGGTGGTGCGGAACGTGAAGACGTGGAGGCCGGAACGTGCGGCAGCCTGGGCGAGCATCTCGCCCGTTGCGGTGCTTCCGTCGCCGCTTTCGCCGGCGACGCGAATCACCAGATCATCTTTCTTGATCATGATGCACCCTTGCAGTGTCCGCTGATGTTGAGCGGTGCCAACAGCGCTGTTGACGGAGGCTATGCGAACTGTGGCTGAGCGTGATCCGCGACGGGTACAACCATGCGCACCCGCGTTGACAAGCCCGTCGTTAGCGTCTTAAGTTATCTTAGCACCGCCTTTTCGGCCTTTCAACGGGCGATAACTTGTGATGACCGGTGCGATATATGTGCAAAATAATGAAACGAGTCAGCCGGCTGGCATTGTCCGGATTGATGGCGCGGCCCGTCCACGCTGTAGCCGGGCTGTCATCTGCGCGCGACTCGCCTTCCTTGACAATGATATGCCCCGGTGCTATGCTGAAGAACACTCCAATATAATGCGTCGCGGTCGCGGACGACCGTGGACATGTCAGGCGCGGTCAGGCGATAGTTGCCGGCCGCGTTCTTGATCTGACCACCCAGCTTTGTCCGCCGCCAGCCTGCCCGGAACGAGAGGATTAGGGGCCTATGGACGCTTCGACTGCCACCGTAGCTAGCGGTGATCATGGGTCCGGCGACCCACGCCAGGCCCTGCCTATCGCAAGCGTCCCCACCCCCCAGCGCCGCGCCCCAACCCGCGACCCCGCCCCCGAGCCCACGACAGCCACGCTACACCCCATCCTCCAGCAGCCGATCATCGAGATGATCGCCGAGCACCTGCGTAAGAAGGATCACCCCGACACCACGGCCGATAGCGTGCGCGCTACCTATGTGGCCGCCTATAACAGCCCCACGGTCGAGGCCCTGGCCGCGCGCCTCAACCAGTACCTCCCCGACGCCGATGGCGACCTTGTGCGCCGGGCCTACGCCCTGGCCCTGATCGCCCATGCCGGCCAGTACCGCCAGAGCGGCGAGCCCTATATCGACCACCCCGTCGCCGTCGCGACCATCCTGCTCGAGCTGCGCCTCGACGCCGAGTCGCTCGCCGCGGCCCTGCTCCATGATGTTGTCGAGGACACTGGCGTCGGTATCGAGCTGATCAGGACCTTCTTTGGCGACCAGATCGCCCATCTTGTCGATGGGGTCACCAAGCTGTCGGGCCTCGAGAGCAAGTCGAAGGAGGAGATCCAGGCTGGCTCGTACCGCAAGATGTTCATCGCCACCGCCGATGACCCGCGCGTCATCCTGATCAAGCTGGCCGACCGCCTGCATAATATGCGCACCCTTGGCGCCACCTCGCCCGCCAAGCAGAAGCGCGTCGCCCGCGAGACCCTCGATATCTACGCGCCCCTGGCCCATCGTCTCGGCATGTGGCAGGTTAAGTCCGAGCTCGAGGACCTGGCCTTTAAGGGCATGTACCCCGACCGCTACAAAGAGCTGTTCGACGGCCTCTCGATGCGCAAGGAGGCCCGCGAGCGCATCATCCAGAAGGTGATCCGGCGCATGCGCGATGCCCTCGAGAAGGAGGGCATCCGCGCCCAGGTCACCGGCCGCCCTAAGCATATCTACTCGATCTGGCGCAAGATGGAGCGCAAGGGCGTGCCCCTCGAGCAGATCTACGACCAGCTCGCCATCCGCGTGATCATCCAGGAGACCGACCCCGATAAGGCTAAGGGCACCTGCTACCGCGTCCTCGGCCTCGTCCATAGCATGTGGACGCCCGTCCTCTCGGAGTTTGACGACTATATCGCGGTGCCCAAAGAGAGCAGCTACCAGTCGCTCCACACGACGGTGATCATCCCCGGCGGCCACCACTGCGAGGTGCAGATCCGCACCGAGGATATGCACAACGTGGCCGAGCACGGCATCGCCGCCCACTGGCGCTACAAGGAGGGCTTCGCCGCCCGCAGCGACCAGAACTATGAGGCCAAGATCAAGTGGCTGCGCGAGCTGATCTCGTGGCGCATCGAGCTGACCGACGCCCGCGAGTTCGTCGAGAGCCTCAGGCCCGAGTTCGAGGAGCTGGTCTATGTCTTTACGCCCAAGGGCAAGATCATCGATCTGCCCGAGGGCTCGACCCCGGTCGACTTTGCCTACCATATCCACTCCGAGGTGGGCCATAGATGTATCGGGGCGCGCGTCAACGGTCGTATGGTGCCCCTCGACTATCACTTGCAGAATGGCGAGATTGTCGACATAATGACGGGGAAGACCGCCCGCGGCCCCAGCCGCGACTGGCTGAACTTCGTCAAGACGCCCAGCGCCCGCAATCACATCAAGCGCTTCTTCCGCCGCGCCGAGCGCGACGAGAATATCTCTGCCGGCCGCGATCTGCTCGAGAAGGAGCTGAAGCGCCACGGCCTGACGATCAGCTTCGAGAATCTGGTCGAGATGGTAGGCGCCCGCTCGATCGAGGATATGTTTAACCAGATCGGCGCGGGCGAGATCACGGCCCGCAGCGTGGCCCAGAAGGCCCTGGCCCAGCAGGTTGAGCAGCAGCAGCAGCAGCATGCCGATACGCTGCCCCTCGACCTGCCCAAGATGCCCGCCACCGCCCGCCACCAGCCCGTCGGCGTGCAGATCAGTGGCGTGGGCGCTATCCACAACCGCCTCGCCAAGTGCTGCAACCCGGTCGTCGGCGAGCCCGTGGTCGGCTTTGTCACCCGCGGGCGCGGCGTTACCGTCCACCGCGCTGACTGTCGCACGATCGTCAATGAGCGTGACCGCAATCGTCTGATCGATGTGGCGTGGGGCGGCCAGCAGCCCAAGGGCTACTCGGTGCCCGTCCGCATCGAGTCGTGGGACCGCGTCGGTCTCTGGCGCGATATCTCGAATGTGATCGCCGATGGCGGCATCAACATCGAGAAGGTCGAGCAGGGCCATACCCGTCGCGCCGGCCGCACCGTCCTCCACGTGGTCATGACCATCCAGAGCATCAACCAGCTCTCGAGCATCCTCGATAAGCTCAATCGCGTCAACGATGTGATCGAGGCCAGGCGCGAGTCCGGGTCGGGGAAGGGGTGAGATGGCGAGAGGGTGAGCGCTCGCTTCGCTCACCCCCTCTGTGTAGACGATGAGCACTCCACTAGACGCTACAGCCCTACAAGAGCGCCTGCTGTCCTGGTTCGCAGCTGGCGCCCGCGACCTGCCGTGGCGCCGCACCCGCGACCCGTACAGGATTCTCGTCTCAGAGCTTATGCTCCAGCAGACCCAGGTCGAGCGAGTGATCCCGAAGTACCTGGCCTTCCTCGCGGCCTTCCCCACCCTCGAGGACCTGGCGTCTGCCCCCACCGCCGAGGTGATCCGACTCTGGGCCGGCCTCGGCTACAACCGGCGCGCCGTCAACTTGCAGCGCGCCGCCCGCGCTGTGATCGAGGAGCACGCGGGCGTCTTCCCGCGCGAGGTCGCGGCCCTGCGCCGGCTGCCGGGCGTCGGCCCGTACACCGCGGGGGCGGTGGCCTGCTTCGCCTTCGAGCAGGATGTGGCCTTCATAGACACCAACATCCGTCGGGTGCTGCGCCGCGCCCTAGCCGGCCCCGACCAGAGCGAGCCCGCGCCGTCCGAGCGTGAGCTGCTGGACGCCGGCGCGACCCTCGTGCCGCCGGGGCGGGGCTGGGCCTGGAACCAGGCGATTATGGAGCTGGGCGCTCTGGTCTGCACCGCGTCCGCGCCCGCCTGCCGCCGCTGCCCGATCCGGGCCGCGTGCCGCGCCTACGCCGCCTGGAGCGCCGAGGACGAGGCTCTGGTGCTGGCGATGGGCGAGGGCGGCGGCCCGGCGCCTGCCCGCGCCGTGAAGCGTGTGGCCGACCGCCGTGAGGAGCCCTACCAGGGCTCGCGCCGCTGGTTCAGAGGCCGCCTGGTCGACGCCCTGCGCGCGCAGCCGACCGGCGAGGCGCGGCCTCTGATCGAGCTGGGGCCGCTGGTGAAGGCGGGCTTTCTTGAGGGGGATCTGCCCTGGCTGCGCGATCTGGCGGCCGGTCTGGCCCGTGATGGGCTCGTGCTGCTCGAGGGCGATACTGCCCGGCTACCTTGACCACGTCCCCCCCCTCTGCTACACTGTTGACCCATAAGCTGACTAACTGGATGCTTATGGCAAGCATTACCCTTCGCACCGGACGCGAGCGACCACTGCAGCAGCGCCACCCCTGGATCTTCTCAGGGGCTATTAGCGCCGTACGAGGGTCGCCATCCGGCGGCGAGTCGGTCGACATCTTCAGCGCTAGCGGTGAGTGGCTGGCCCGCGGCTTCTACAGCGGCGAGTCACAGATCCGCGTGCGTGTCGTCACATGGGACGTTGACCAGCCGCTCGATGAGCTCTGGCTGCGGGCGGCGATCGCGCGGGCCATCGCCGGGCGCGCCGGCCTCGCCGACGGCCCCGACGGGGCCTGCCGCCTGGTCTTCAGCGAGTCCGACGGCCTGCCCGGCCTGA
>JAAXUL010000994.1 GCA_013336035.1 Chloroflexales bacterium | reverse complement strand
TATAGTTGACGTTGGCGCCGTAGCTGCCGGGGGCGTTCGAGAAGACGCGGGACGCGGCCTCCTCGAGGCTGACGCCGAGGGCGGCGGCCTGGGCGAGGGCGTGCTTCCTGACAAAGTTGCGGGCCTCGGGCTCGTCGGCGGTGGCGGCGAGGCGGGCGGCCTTGTCGATCAGCATGGCCTGGTGGGCCATGAGGTCGCGGAAGATGCCGCTGACCGTGCAGACCACATCGACGCGGGGGCGCCCCAGCTGGGCCAGGGGGATGAGGGCTACATCGGCGACCTTGCCCAGCTCGTCGGTGACCGCGCGGGCGCCGATCAGGGCGAGGGCCTGGGCTACGCCCTCGCCGTCGGTCTTGATGTTGTCGGTGCCCCAGAGGACCAGGGCCACCGTCTCGGGCAGGCCATCCTGGCTCTTGGTGAGGCCCGCGAGCAGCTCGTCGATGCACTTCGTGCCGGTGATCTGGGCGGCCTCGGAGGGCATGCGCCAGGGGTCGAGGCCGTGGATGTTACGGCCGGTGGGCACGACGGCGGGGTTGCGCACCACATCGTTGCCGGACGAGGGTGCGATGAAGCCATTGTTCAGGGCGCGCAGCAGGCCGGGCACCTCGCCGTCGGTGCGCAGGCGGTTGAGCAGATCGGCGAGGAAGGTGGCGAGGGGCAGCAGATCGGCCTGGGCCACGCCCTCGGCTGTCAGGGGCCCGCCCTCGACGAAGCGGCGGATGGCGGCGCGGCAGCGCTCGTCGACGCGGCGGAACTGCTCCTGGGCGGCACTGTCGCGGGCGACGCGCTCGCGCAGCTCGGCGTAGCTCAGCCCGAGGGATGCGGCGATCAGGTCGGGCAGGCTGGGCGTGCCGGGCGCCGCGCGGTGGAAGGCCGCCACGAGGGCCAGGATGTCCACCAGCTCGTCCCGCTCCGGCGGGCGGCCAAGGACGTGCAGGCCGACGGGGATGAGGCGCTGCTCGACCTCGAGCAGCCGGTGGGAAAGGGCGGCGATCTCGTCGCCGGAGGCGTCGTCGGCGCTGATGCCAAGGCGCTGGGCCTGGGCCCACAGGTCGGCAAGGGCCTCGGGGTCGGGGCGCTGGCGGTAGCTGTCGATACTGTCCTTCAGCTGGCGCAGGCCCTTATAGAGCCCGGCCTGCTGCACGGGGGGGACCAGGTAGCTGACCAGGGTGGCCATGCCGCGGCGCTTGGCGATGGTGCCCTCGCTCGGGTTGTTGACGCAGTAGTAGTAGATATTGGGCAGGCCGCCGAGGAGGCGCGTGGGCCAGCACTCGGGGCCGAGGCCGGCCTGCTTGCCGGGCATGAACTCGAGGGCGCCGTGGGTGCCCATATGGACGACGGCGTCGGCGGCGAAGACCTTGTCGAGGTAGGTGTAGAAGGCGGCGAAGCCGTGGTGCGGGGCGGCGTCGCGGGCCAGGAGCATGCGCATCGGGTCGCGCTCGTAGCCGAAGGTGGGCTGCACGCCGATAAACACATTGCCGAGCTGGCGGCCCTGGATCAGGAAGCGCTTCCCGTCGTTTAGCAGGTCGCCGGGGGCGCTGCCCCAGAAGGGCTCGATGTCGGCCTGGTCAGGGAAGAGGCGCCGGTAGTCCTCGAGGCCGAGGTAGGCGCCCACGTTGGTGTCGGTGCCGTGGACGAGGGCGTTGCCCTCGACGATCAGGCGCCGCAGGTCCTCGGCGCTGGCGGGCAGCTCGACCCGGTAGCCGGCGGCCTTCAGCTCGCTGAGCAGCCGGTAGACGCTGGCGAAGACATCGAGGTAGGCGGCGGTGCCGACGCTGCCGAGGTTGGGCGGGTAGTTGAAGAGGACCAGCGCGATCCGCTTCTCGGCGTTGGCCTTGCGGCCGAGGGCGACGCGGCGGGCGACCCGGTCGGCGAAGCGCTCGATCTGCTCGGGCACCGGCACGGCCACGCTCTCCTCGCCCGAGGGGCCGCCGTAGACGAGCGGCTCGGCGGCGCCCTCGAGCTCGGCGAGGGCCACGTTCATGGCGATGTGCATCGGGCTGAGGCCGCGCTCATCGGCGCGCCACTGCTCGACGCGCTGGAAGACCAGGGGGATGGTCTGCAGGAAGGGCACGTCGAGCGCCTCGAGGGCGACCCGGGCCTCCTCGGGCTTGCTCTGGGCCATGCCGCCGGCCAGCGAGAAGCCCGAGGTGGTGACGACGATGTCCACGGCTGAGCCGGGGTGGCCGTCGCTGGCCGCCCCGCCCTTGCGGCCCTTGTCTGTGGCCTTAAAGAAGGCGTCCATCGCCGGGCGGTTGTCGAGGGTCGCCGTGTAGGCCAGGCGAGCCTCGAGGCCGCGAGCTTCGAGGGCGCGGACGAGGGCGGAGAGGTGGGCGACGTTCGCGCCGAGGGTGATCACGCGCAGCGAGAGCAGGCCGACGACGCCCTTGTCGAGCTTCAGGCGGCGCTTCTTCTGCCACTTCTCGTAGCTGCGCATGTCCGAGAAGGGCGCCGGGGCGTCGGGGTGCCAGATCGCGACATCGGGGTAGAGGTGCGGGTCCTCGACGGGCAGCTTGCCCTTCATCCCGGGCACGTAGCGCTCGGCGATCAGGCAGAGCATGCGCTGCAGATTCTCGGGGCTGTTGTGGACCCAGAACTGGTGCAGGACGATGAAGCTGTGCAGGTCGCGGAAGCGCCCGGGGAGGAACTTCAGGATCTTGGTCAGGCTCTTGACCAGGGCTAGCTGGCGGGACATCTCGCCGTGGCCGTGCTTCGGCTTGAGCGACTGCATCATGCCGCCCTGGCTGTCGTCGCCGCCCTGCCCGCCGAGGCTGAACTTGCCGATGTGGGTGAGCTTGGCCAGGGTCGGGTTGCTCATCAGGATGGCGACCGGGCAGGTGGCGCGGGCGAGCATCTGCTCGAGCGGGCGGACGTAGGCCTCGCCGAAGAGCATGGCGCCCATGACGAAGTCGGCGGCGGCGATGTCGGCGGCGATGCGCTCGCGGCGGGCCGGGTCGCCCAGATCAGAGGCAAGGTAGACGCCGACGGTGAGGTCGACGCCATGCTCGCGCTTGATGGCTGCGGCCGCGGACCGCAGGCCGGTGATGTAGTTGTCCTGCGTGCTCAGGAAGACGAAGCGCATCGCTCCCTCCATACCATACGTGGGCTGCGGCAAAATATAGTCAGAGCTGACTGTATGCCATCCTACGACCGAAGGAGCGCGCCTTGCGATGAGGAATCTATACTGGGCGCAGTGAATATTTAACCGCGTTGCAACGGCCACAGGCGGGGGGTACAATAGGCGGCCATGAGGATCATAACCAACCTGGACCATGGGCGCCACGACCCGCCGCTCGAGATCCTCGACGGGCGCGTGGGGCCCTACCAC
>JAAXUL010000993.1 GCA_013336035.1 Chloroflexales bacterium | reverse complement strand
TGGCCGTGGTCGTCTCCAAGGAGAACGACTTCCTCACCAACCTGACCAAGGAGCAACTGGCCGCCGTCTTCAGCGGCGAGGCCAAGACCTGGGCCGACGTGGACCCGAGCTACCCGGCCGAGCCCATCCAGCTCTTCAGCCCCGGCACCGACTCGGGCACCTTCGACTACTTCGTCGAGACGATCTTCGAGAAGGACTCGGCCAAGCTGCTGGGCGCCAACCCCCAGCTGAGCGAGGACGACAACGTGCTCGTCCAGGGCGTCGAGGGGAGCCCCAACGCGATCGGCTACTTCGGCTACGCCTACTACCTCGAGAACAAAGACAAGCTGAAGATCCTCAGCATCGAGGGGGTCGAGCCGACCGAGGCCACCGCCGAGGACAACAGCTATCCGCTGTCGCGCCCGCTCTTCATCTACTCGGCCAAGGAAGTGCTGGCCGCCAAGCCCCAGGTCGCGGCCTTCATCAACTACTACCTGACCAACGTCTCCGACGAGATCGGCGCGGTCGGCTACTTCCCCGCCTCCGAGGCAACCCTCGACGAGGCCCGCCAGAGCTGGCTCGACGCCCAGCCGTAGGCCATCCCGGCGCTCCAACCCGGCGCGGAGGGGCAATTAGCCTCTTCGCGCTGCTTGCTCCCATATGGAGGAGGGTTTATGGCAGACCAGGCGCACGTCAGCGCGGAGACGCTGGCGGCGACCGGCGAGCGGATCGCCCGGCCGCTTGACCTGACGAAAAAGCCCCGCATCGGCGAGACGCTCATCCAGGCGCTGCTGTTTCTCTGCGGCTTCATCTCGATCTTCACCACCCTGGGCATCGTCTGGGTGCTGGTCAGCCAGGCCATGCTCTTCTTCGCCGACCCCGCCGTGACCCTGGTCGAGTTCTTCACCGGCACGGTCTGGCAGCCCCAGATCCAGGCGTTCGGCGTGCTGCCCCTGGTCACCGCCACCCTGATGGTGACCGTCATCGCCCTGCTCGTCGCCGTCCCCCTCGGGCTGGCCACGGCGATCTATCTGAGCGAGTACGCCAGCGCCCGCACGCGCGGCCTCCTCAAGCCGGTCATCGAGCTGCTCGCCGGCATCCCCACCGTCGTCTACGGCTACTTCGCCCTCACGTTCATCACGCCCATTCTGCGTGGCATCTTCGGGCGCGACGTGGTCCAGATCTACAACACCCTCTCCGCCGGCCTGGTGGTCGGCGTGCTGATCATCCCGATCATCGCCACCCTCGGCGAGGACGCCCTGAGCGCCGTGCCCGCAGGCCTGCGCCAGGCCTCCTACGGCCTGGGCGCCACGAAGTGGGAGACCGCGACCCGGATTGTGCTGCCCGGCGCGCTCTCCGGCATCCTCGCCGCAGTCATCGTCGCCATGTCGCGCGCGATCGGCGAGACCATGGTCGTCGCCCTGGCCGCCGGGGCCAGCCCCAACTTCACTGCCAACCCCTTCCAGCCCGCCGAGACCATGACCGGCCACATCGCCCGCATCTCCGGCGGTGACCTCAGCTACGGCACGGTCGACTACAACAGCATCTTCGCGATCGGCCTGGTGCTCTTCGTCATCACCTTCGTGCTCAACATCCTGAGCCGCTGGGTCGTCAACCGCTTCCGGGAGGTCTACGAGTAATGAGCGCCGACACTCCGACGCGCAGCCCCTCGGATCTGGGCGATCTGCCCGGCCACCTGCCCGAGGGCGAGGAGATCACCCGCAATGTGACTGGGCGCCAGGCCCGCGGCCGGCTCTGGCATGGCGCGCTGATCGCCAGCACCCTGGTCGGCCTGGTCGTCCTGGTGCTGCTGCTCTTCAACATCGCCAACGACGCCGTCGGCGGCATCGCCCTCGAGAGCGCGATCGACGCGCAGGCGCTGACGGGCGGCCGCCCGATCGAGGCGCTGTCGAGCGATGAGCTGATCACGATCATCGAGCAGCACGTCAGCGCGCGCATCCTGCGCAACCTCACCCGCGAGCGACCCCTGAGCGCCTACAGCGACGCCGAGCTGCGCGAGCTGATCAACAGCGAGGTGCTCAAGCTCGAGATTGTTGAGACCTACCCGCTCACCAGCTACCTCTTCCAGCGCGACCAGATCCAGGCCGAGCTGAAAGCGGCGCACCCCCGGGCCGAGCTGCAGTTCAAGAGCTGGGTGAGCTGGGACTTCCTCACCAGCCCGATGTCGAGCGACCCGCTGGTCGCCGGCATCCGCACCGCCATCCTCGGCACTTTCTGGGTACTGCTGCTGACGATCCTCGTCGCCTTCCCGCTTGGCATCGGCGCGGCGATCTACCTCGAGGAGTACCAGAGCGACAAGCCGTTCGATGAGCGCAGCGCCACTGGCCGCCGGCTCAACCAGGCCTTCGCACAGGTCTCCGGCCTCATCCAGCTGAACATCTACAACCTCTCGGGGGTGCCCTCGATCATCTACGGCATGCTCGGGCTCTCGATCTTCGTGATCGCCCTGGTCCCGCTCACCAGCGGGGCCGTCGTGGGTGCGACCGACCCGGCCAGCGCCAACGGGCGCACGATCGTCTCGGCGGCGCTGACGATGGCGCTGCTGGTGATGCCCGTGGTGATCATTGCCTCGCAGGAGGCCATCCGTGCCGTGCCCAGCTCGCTGCGCCAGGCCAGCTATGGTCTGGGCGCCACCAGGTGGCAGACGATCTGGCGCATTGTGCTGCCCAACGCCCTGCCGGGTATTCTCACCGGGACGATCCTGGCCATCTCGCGCGCGATCGGCGAGACCGCGCCCCTGATCGTGGTCGGGGCCTCGACCTTTATCGTCACCGACCCGGGCGGCCTCTTCGCCAAGTTCACGGTGCTGCCGCTGCAGATCTACGGCTGGACCGCCCGCCCCCAGCAGGAGTTTCACAACCTGGCGGCGGCGGCGATCATCGTGCTGCTGCTGCTGCTGCTCACGATCAACGCGGTGGCGATCCTGCTCCGCAACGCGGTGCGCTCCCGGAGGATTGTCTGATGGCTACCAACGGCAAATACACGCTCGAGCTGCGCGACACCAACATCTACTATGGCGCCTTTCGCGCCGTCAAGGGCGTGAACCTGAATATCGAGCGCAATAAGATCACCGCCTTCATCGGCCCCTCGGGCTGCGGCAAGAGCACGGTGCTGCGCTCGCTCAACCGCATGAACGACCTGATCGCCGGGGCGCGCACCGAGGGTGAGGTGCTCTTTGGGGGCCAGAACCTCTACGCGCCCGCGGTGGACGCGGTGCAGGTGCGGCGGCGGATCGGCATGGTCTTCCAGAAGCCCAACCCCTTCCCCAAGAGCATCTACGACAACATCATCTACGGCCCGCAGATCAACGAGATCGGAAAAGCGTCGTGT
>JAAXUL010000992.1 GCA_013336035.1 Chloroflexales bacterium | reverse complement strand
GAGTCCGCCAAACTGCCCGCTGGTGTACTTCTCGATATCGATAGGTCGCTCGGCCCGATTGGGCGCATCCTGTCGTCCATGGGCGGCCCACCTCTCAAGCACTTTACGGATATAGCGCCACGAGCGTGCGTTGGCGCGGACAGCCTCGCGCATCGCCTCCTCGATCCACTCACGAGGGTAGCGCTCCTCGGCCTCGCGCAGCTCATCGAGCAGCATCGGCGTGACCAGGCCGATATTCTGCTCGTAGAGCCCGATGAGCGGCGGGCGCTCGGCGGGGCCTTCGCCGACGGGGGCGAGGGCCACCTGGGCGGCGGACAGGCTCTCGGCCCAGGCGCGGTTGGTGGCGGTGTTGACCAGGTACCAGTTACCGACGCGCCCGCCGTCGGGCAGGGCCAGGTGCAGCAGGGTGCCGCGGCGGACGGCGGCCTCGAGGCCCTCGGCCAGCAGATCCTCGAAGGGGCGCAGCTTCGAGATGCTGCGCAGCGAGCGGCGCAGGGTGCGGTCGGAGGCCAGGTCATCCCAGCTGACGCGACGCGGCGTGGCGCGCTGCCGGCTCAGGCGATAGAAGATCTGGAGCGTGACCTTGAGCTCGCTGGGCAGGGTGATGCTGGGGATCACCTCGCTGAACAGCTCGGGCGGCAGGCCCACGAGGGTATCGGTTGAGAAGCCGGCGAAGGCCATCAGGCCACCTCGGGTGTGGGGACGCCACGGGCGTGAACTGCTCTGGCTTCCCGACATGGTACCACATCCCTTCACCGACTTGAACGGCGGGCGGCGCGGATCTTCAGGCACGGATCTTGCGCGGATAAGGCTAGTCGCGGTTCTAGCGCCATATTTGCACATCCCGTGCAAGTTATTGACAAACAACCATTCCATGTGATATATTTCTCTTGTAATCTTACCGGTCAGTAAAGACCCGGGGGACAACCAGTGAAAACCCAGCGCTCACCGCTCATCTTTATCTTTCTCACCGTCTTCATCGACCTGCTCGGGGTCGGCATTGTGCTGCCGCTGCTTCCTTTTTATGTCAAACTTATCGAGGCCTCGAGCCCGGCGTGGATGGCCGCCAACCACGCCCTGATCGTCGGCGCGCTGACGGCCTCGTACTCACTCTTCCAGTTCCTCTTCGCGCCGGTGCTGGGCGCCCTATCAGACCGCTTCGGACGGCGGCCGGTGCTGCTGCTCAGCCTGCTGGGCGCGGGGCTCTCGTACATCCTCTTCGGCATGGCGGACCGCTTCACGCCGCTGGGCGCCGAGGCCGTGCTAGGCGTCCTGTTCATCTCGCGGATCATCGCCGGCATCACGGGCGGCAGCATCAGCACCGCCCAGGCCTACATCGCCGACGTGACCACGCCCGAGAACCGGGCCCGCGGCCTGGGCATGATCGGCGCGGCCTTCGGCCTGGGCTTTATGCTCGGCCCGGCCATCGGCGGCCTGCTGAGCGCGGTGAGCCTGAGCGCGCCCGCCTTCGCCGCGGCGGCGCTGGTCTTTGTCAACGTGACCTTTGGCTTCTTCAAGCTGCCCGAGTCGCTGCCCGCCGAGCGCCGCAGCGAGCGCCTGACCAGCGTCAACCCGCTGCGCCGCCTGGGCGCCGTGGTGAGCCGCGCCTCTATCCGCCCGCTGCTGATGGGCGTGCTGCTGCTCAACCTGGCCTTCTCTGCGCTACAGAGCAACTTCGCCGTCTTCAGCGAGGAACGCTTCGGCTACGGCCCGACCCAGATCGCCTTCATCTTCGCCTTCATCGGCCTGATGGCGGTGGTTATGCAGGGCTTCCTGATCCGCAAGCTGGTGCCGCTGTTCGGCGAGGCGCGCCTGGCCGTGACAGGCATGGGCCTGATGAGCGCCGGCTTCGTTATGATCGCCGTGGCGCCGACCGCGTGGATGCTCTACCCCGCCGTCGCCATCCTCTCGGTCGGCAGCGGCATGGCCACCCCGAGCCTGACCAGCCTGATCTCGCGCCGGGTCTCGCCGCGCGAGCAGGGCGGCGTGCTCGGCGGCACCCAGGCCCTCACCAGCCTGACCATGATCGTCGGCCCGCTGGTGGCCGGCCTGCTCTTCGACACGATCGGCCCGGCCTCGCCTTACCTGACCGGCGCGCTGCTGATCGCAGGCGCCGCCACCGTGCTCTTCACGGCCCTGCGCCCCGAGATCGGCCGCGGCCCGGCCATCGAGCAGCCCGCGCGCGCGCGGGCCAAGGCCGAGGTATCCGGCAACTGACCGATGGTCCCCGGCTCCAACTGGTGGTATACTGGCTAGCACGACTGTTCCGAAGCAGCGCCGCCCTCCCTTGATGGCGGCGCTTCCGTCTGTGCTAA
The DNA here is from genome assembly GCA_013336035.1 of Chloroflexales bacterium. Taxonomy (GTDB): domain Bacteria; phylum Chloroflexota; class Chloroflexia; order Chloroflexales; family Chloroflexaceae; genus CAIWXH01. The sequence continues at coordinate 1,016 of JAAXUL010000992.1, read as the reverse complement.
GGGGACAGGCCCTGCCCGCATTTGCTGCTACGCTTGCGGAAGGCCAGCGCCCCACCAGATCACGCGCACCGCAGCCACGTCTGCTGCCGCCTACAGATGTTGGAGACCCTCTCATGGCGAAGGACAAGATCACGATCAAGGGCGCCCGCGAGCACAACCTCAAGGGGGTTGATGTCGAGATCCCCCGCGACAAGCTGGTCGTGCTCACCGGGGTCAGCGGCTCGGGCAAGAGCTCGCTAGCCTTCGATACGCTCTACGCCGAGGGCCAGCGCCGCTACGTCGAGAGCCTATCGGCCTACGCCCGCCAGTTCCTCGGCCAGATGGAGAAGCCCAAGGTCGACCTGATCGAGGGCCTCTCGCCGGCGATCGCGATCGAGCAGAAGAGCGCCAGCAAGAACCCACGCTCGACCGTCGGCACCGTCACCGAGGTGTACGACTATCTGCGCCTGCTCTTCGCCCGCGTGGGCACCCAGCACTGCCACCAGTGCGGGCGCCCGGTCGCCTCGCAGACCGCCGAGCAGATGGTCAACCGGGTGCTCGCCCTGCCCGCCGGCACGCGCTTTATGGTCCTCGCCCCGCTGGTCAGCCAGCGCAAGGGCGAGTATAAAGATATGTTCGCCGAGGCCAAGGCCGAGGGCTTCGTGCGCGTCCGCGTCGATGGCGAGATCCGCCCCCTCGACACAGAGATCAAGCTCAACAAGAAGGTCAAGCATACGATCGAGGTCGTCGTCGACCGCCTGGTCATGCCCGCCGAGGAGGCCCACGCCCAGAGCGGGGCCGCCGATGGCGCCGGCGTGGGCGTGGCGGCGGCCGGCGCCGGCAGCGAGTACGACGCCTTCGTCTCGCGCCTGACCGACAGTATGGAGCAGGCCCTGCGCGTCGGCGAGGGCAGTGTGATCATCAGCATCCAGTCTCTCATTGCGTACCTCATCGCGTTATCGCGAGCTCGCTAAGGCCGAGGCCAGCCTTGCAGGCCGATGGGCAGATAGATGTAAAACCTCACCGTAGGCGTGGCG
>JAAXUL010000991.1 GCA_013336035.1 Chloroflexales bacterium | reverse complement strand
TCGCACTGCTGATCGCCGGGCTGGTGCTGCTCGCCCTTGGGAAGGACCCGCTACGGGCCTACACGGCGATGTTTCTCGGCGCCTTCGGCAGCGTCTCGGGGCTGACCCAGACGCTAACCAAGGCCACGCCGCTGATCCTGGTGGGCCTGGGGGTGACGATCGCCTTCCGCGCGAAGGTGATCAACATCGGCGCCGAGGGCCAGCTGATCGTCGGCGCGCTCGGGGCGGCGGCCTGCTCGCTGGCCCTGCGCGAGTGGCCCGGCTGGCTGCTGCTGCCGATCACGATGGGGGCGGGGGCGCTGGCGGGGGGTCTGTGGGGCCTGCTGCCCGGCGTGCTCAAGGCGCGCCTGGCGGTGAACGAGATCCTGAGCACAGTGATGATGAACGCGATCGCCGTGCAGCTGATGAACTACCTGCTGCGCGGCCCGCTGCTCGACCCGGCCCAGGTCGCGGCGGGCACCAACATCCCCCAGTCCGAGGCGCTGCCGCAGCAGGTCTGGCTCGCGCGCCTCATCCCGCGCACGCTCTTTCACGCCGGCTTCTTCGTCGCCGTGATCCTGGCGGGGGTGGTGGCCTTTGTGCTCTGGCGCACCGTGCTCGGCTACCGCATCCGCGCCGTGGGCCTCAACCCGGCGGCCTCGCGCTACGCCGGCATGCCGGTGGCCGCGACCACGGTCGCCGCGATGGTGATCAGCGCCGCCTTCTGCGGCCTGGCCGGCGCCATCGAGGTCATGGGCGTCCACCACCGCGTGGTCGAGGGCTTCTCGGGCGGCTACGGCTTCAGCGGGATCGTCGTGGCCCTCTTTGGCGGCCTGCACCCGCTCGGGGTCATCCCGGCGGCCTGCCTCTTCGGCGCGCTGCTCGTCGGCGCCGACCAGATGCAGCGCGCGGTGCAGGTGCCGGCCGCGCTGATCACCGCGCTGAACGGCCTGATCGTGCTGATGGTGGTCAGCAGCGCCTACTGGAGCGAGCAGCGCGCGGTGCGCCGCCAGAGCGCCGCCGCGCGCCCGGCCACCCGCGAGCTCGACGAGCGCCCGATCGACCCGCAGCTCACCCCGGACCTATAAAGGAAGCGCAGAGCGGAGGCCCGCTGGCGCATAGCGCTCGCAGCGGCCCAGACCTTACGAGAAACGGCGTAGATGCAACAGCTCTTCACCCTGACAACCCTGCTCGGCATCCTGCACTCGACAGTGCGCCTGGCAACGCCGTACCTCTACGCGTCGATTGGCGAGACGTTCGCCCAGCGCTCGGGGGTGCTCAACCTGGGCGTCGAGGGCGTCATGCTCATGGGGGCCTACGCCGCCTTCTACGTCACCTTCACCACGGGCAGCCTGGCCGGCGGCGTGGCCGCGGCGGCCCTGGTCGGCGCCCTGATGGGCCTGCTGATGGCCCTGGTCAGCGTGAGCTTCCGCGCCGAGCAGGGCATCAGCGGGATCGGCCTGCACCTGCTGGGCCTCGGCCTCTCGAGCCTGCTCTTCAAGCTCACGCTCGGCACCGTGCAGAGCGTCAGCGGCTTCCCCGACCTCGGCCTGCCGCTGCTCTCGGCCATCCCGCTGATCGGCCCGGCGCTCTTCAGCCACTCGCTGCTCACCTACCTGGCCTTCGCGCTGGTGCCGCTCGCCGCCTGGGTGCTGAACCGCACCACCGTCGGGCTGAACATCCGCGCCGTGGGCGATAACCCCCACGCCGCCGACTCGCTCGGCGTGCCGGTGCAGGGCGTGCGCTACGCCACCCTGACCCTCGGCGGCGCGCTGGCGGGCATCGGCGGGGCCTCGCTCTCGATCTCGGCGCTCAATATCTTCCAGGAGAACCTGACCGGCGGGATCGGCTTCATCGCCGTGGCCCTGGTCTACTTCGGCGGCTGGCGCCCGCTCGGCGTGCTGATGGGCGTGCTGCTCTTCAGCTTCGTCAGCGCGCTACAGCTCTGGCTGCAGCTCGTCAATGTCGGCATCCCCTCGGACCTGGCCGTCATGCTGCCGTACCTGCTGACTATCCTGGCGCTGGCGCTCTCGGCTCGCCGCGCGAGCCAGCCATCCGCGCTGACAAAACCCTTCACCCGCGGCTCCTCATAGCCCACGGCCCGGCTCGCTCCGGGCTGCCCGCCCCTCGGTGTCTCTGCGCGGTCGCCAGCGTTGTCGGCGCGCCTGGTATAAGCTGTTAGGGAGGACCTCATGCTCAAACGCGGATCGATCTTGCTGACCCTGCTCACCGTCCTGCTCCTGCTTGTCGCCTGCGGCGGCGCGCCGCCCGCAGCTGCCCCGACAGATGCCCCCACTGAGGCCGCCACCGAGGCGCCCACCGCCGAGGCCGCCGCCACCGAGGCGACCACCGCCGAGGCCGTCGCCACCGAGGCGACCACCGCCGAGACCGCCGCCACCGAGGCGACCGCCAGCGGCGAGATCTTCAAGGTGGCGATCGTCATGCCGAGCACGATCACCGACCTCGCCTGGAGCCAGGCGATGTATGACGCCCTGGTCAAGATCCAGACCTCGATGGGCGGCGAGACGGCGATGGAGATCGCCTACTCGGAGAATATGTTCAACGTGACCGACGCGGCGGCGGCGCTGCGCGACTACGCCGACAAGGGCTACAACCTGGTGATCGCCCACGGCACCCAGTACGGCTCCTCGCTCTTCGACCTCGCCCCCGACTTCCCCGAGACCGCCTTCGCCTGGGGCACGGCCACCGACACTGGCGTCGACAAGGGCCTCACCAACATCTTCGCCTACAACGCGAAGGCCGAGGAGGGTGGCTACATCAACGGCGTGGTCGCGGCTATGCTCTCGACCTCGGGCACGATCGGCGTGATCGGGCCGGTCGAGGCCGGCGACGCCAAGGCCTACATCGACGGCTTCGAGCAGGGCGTGCTCTCGGTCAAGGCCGACGCCAAGGTGAATAAGATCTACACCGGCTCGTTCGGCGACACGGCCGCCGCGGCCGAGGCGGCCAACACCCAGATCAGCGCGGGCGCCGATGTGCTCACCGGCTCGGCCCAGCAGGTCGTGGGCGCGATCGGCGTCGCCAAAGAGAAGGGCATCCCCTGGTTCGGCACCCAGTCGGACCAGAGCTCGCTCGCGCCTGAGCTGGTCGTGGCCACGCAGGTCTACGACTGGGTCGCCGTGCTCGAGGATATGATCACCAAGATCAAGTCCGGCACCGTGGGCGGCACGGCGTACGACCTGACCCTGGCCAACGGCGGGCTGAAGGTAGTCTTCAACGAGGGCTACAGCGTGCCCGCCGAGGTCAAGGCCGCCGCCGAGGCGGCGATCAAGGGCATTAGCGACGGCACCATCAAGGCGCTGCCGCAGGCGATGCCGTAGGTTGTTCTTTGCCAAC
>JAAXUL010000260.1 GCA_013336035.1 Chloroflexales bacterium | reverse complement strand
CCTGGGCCGGCTGGCCGCCGGGGGCCTGCTGGCCACCCAGGATCCGCTGGATCAGCAGGGCCGCCAGGGCCGCCAGGGCCGCCCTGCCGATCTGGCCCCCGAGGGCGCTGTTGTTTCCGCCAAGCAGGCTATTGGCCAGCTCCGGGTCCTGCTTCGCCGCCTGGGCAGTCATACGGCCGAGGCTCTGTGGCGTAGCCGCCGTGTCATCGTCGTCGTCGCCGTAGCCGTCGAAGGGGCGCGCCGGGTCCTGCGAGGCGGCCTTGAGGCCAGAGGCCAGGACGCGGCGCTGGTCGGGGGCGACCTGGGTAAGGGCCAGGGTGTTGAGCTTGGCGGCCTCGTCTTTGGGGAGCCGGGCCAGGATCTGCTGGTAGCGCTGGGCGGCCTCCTCGTCCGAGAGGCTGTTGGCGGCTGCCATGATCTGCTGGGCCAGGCCGGCGGGGTCCGAGAGCGGCTGGTTCGACATGGGCGATCCTCCTGAAGATACGCAGGGCGCCTTGCTGCGCTCGCGCTGATAGGTAGTGGCGAAGGTGGACGATAACACTATAGCAGGTTTGGGAGCGCTGTGGAGGAGGGGCGCTGAAACTCTAGCTCCTATACCTTCGGGGTATGGATCTTTCTCGGCTTCGTGGTACTATTGCCCGTGAACTGGGCCCGATCCCCGCTAGGCCTGTGGCAGAACCCACAGGCAAGAGCAAAAACAGGCCGTGCCGTCATCAGCGCTGGTGTTGCCGCGCCAAGCTCAGGGAGAGTGCCGTGATATCACGCCTGAAGATCGCGATGGTCGCGTCGGAGTGCTACCCCTTCGCCAAGGTGGGCGGCCTGGCCGATGTGGTTAGCGGCCTCGCCCGGGCCCTCTACGCGGCCGGGCACGACGTGATCATCATCCTGCCCAGGTACGCGGCGATTGACGCCGAGAAGTATGGCCTGCGCCCATTCATCAGCCCCCTGGGCGTCTGGATGGGCGACACCCAGGAGTGGTGCGCGACCCAGACAGCCTCGTACGGCGGCATCCCCGTCTACTTCATCGAGTTCGAGCGCTACTTCGGCCGCCCCGGCCTCTATAACGACCCTGAGTTTCACGACTACCGCGACAACCCGCGGCGCTTTGGCTTCTTCACCCGGGCGGCCCTGCAGCTCTGTCGCGATATGGGCTTTGCCCCTGACATTGTGCACGCCCACGACTGGCAGACCGCCCTGGCCCCGGCCTACCTGAAGATCTGGCACTGGGATGACCCGGTCCTGGGTGGGGCCGCAAGCGTGCTCACCATCCACAACCTGGCCCACCAGGGCCGCTACCCCGTCGACGACTACGCCTACCTCGGCCTCCAGCCGGGCAACTTTACCGCCGACAAGTTCGAGGAGTTTGGCGGCATCAATATGCTCAAGGGCGGGCTGTACTACGCCGACCTGGCCACCACCGTCAGCCCGACGTACGCCCGCGAGACGCGCACCCCCCACGGCGCCGACGGCTTCGCCCCCTTCCTTGTCCGCAAGGGCGCCAGCTACCTTGGTATTGTGAACGGGGTGGACTATGAGCTGTGGAACCCCGCCAGCGACCACTATCTGCCGAGCCATTTCTCGCCGCAGGCCATAGCGGGGAAGGCCGAGGTCAAACTGGCCCTGCAGCGGCGGGTGAGCCTCGAGGTTAATCCCAACATCCCGCTGGTCGGCGTGGTCAGCCGCCTGGTAGGGCAGAAGGGGCTGGATCTGCTGGCCGGCTCGATCGAGGCGATCGTGCGCGATATGGCGGTCCAGTTCGTGATCCTGGGCGCCGGCGAGAAGGGCCTCGAGTGGTACTTCGGCCCGCTGCCTGGGCGCTACCCGGGCCGCATCGGCAGCTACATCGGCTATAACGAGGAGCTGGCCCACTGGATCGTGGCCGGCTCAGACTTCTTCCTGATGCCGTCCTACTTCGAGCCCTGCGGCCTCAACCAGATCTACGCCCTCAAGTACGGCACGCTGCCGATCGTCCGGGCCACCGGCGGCCTCGATGATACGGTGCGCCAGTACGACGAGGCCAGCGGCGCCGGCACCGGCTTCAAGTTCTTCGAGCCGAGCGCCCGCAGCGTCTACTACACTGTCGGCTGGGCGGTGAGCACCTACTACGACCGCAAGCCCCACCTGCGCCAGATGATCGCCACCGCTATGGGCGAGGACTTCTCGTGGGCGCACCAGGCCAGGGACTATCTGGGGGCCTACGCCCAGGCGATGGCGAACAAGCGGCGGCTGTAAGCTACCCCACCGTGGTGCGTGATCCGCGCCTCTGGCTACAGGCGGGCCCAGGCCGCCAGCGCGCGGATGTGCTCGGGCGTGGTGCGGCAGCAGCCCCCGATCAGGCGGGCGCCTGCGGCGCGCCAGGCCCGGGCCTGCTCGGCGAAGGCCGCGCACGAGCCCTCGCCCCCCCAGCTGCCGTCCGCGGCCCGGTAGACCTCGCCCGAGTTTGGGTAGACCACGATCGGCTTCGTCGTGGCGCCGCGCGCCGCCGCGATCAGGCCGGCGATATGCTCTGGCGCGGTGCAGTTGACCCCCACCGCGGCCACCTGCGGGTGCGCATCGAGCAGGGCCGCGCAGGCCGCCATCGGCTCGCCGTGGCTGATGTGGGCGCCGTCGCGCGCGCTGAAGCTGACCCAGGCCCACACGCCGGGGAACTCGGGCAGGAGCCGGGCGATGGCCCGGGCCTCGGCCAGGCAGGGGATGGTCTCGCAGGCCAGCAGGTCGGCGCCGGCGGCGGCCAGGACGGCCATGCGCGGCCGGTGGAAGGCCACCAGGTCCTCCTCGCTCAGCCCATAGTCGCCACGGTACTCCGAGCCGTCGTGGAGGACGGCGCCGTAGGGGCCTACCGAGGCGGCCACCAGGGGGCGCGGGCGCCCGGCGCGAGCCGCCGGGTCGGCCCAGAGATCGTCGCGGGCCTCGGCGGCCAGGCGCACCGAGCGGGCCATCAGGGCCGCGGCCTCGTCGGGCCCCAGGCCCCGGCGGGCGAAGCCCTCGAAGCTGGCCTGGTAGCTGGCCGTGATCGCCACGTCGGCGCCGGCGGCGAAGTAGTCGGCGTGGACCTGCCGGATCAGCTCGGGGGCCTCGAGCAGCACCTTCGCCGACCAGAGCGGGTCGCGCAGATCGCACCCGCGCCGCTCGAGCTCGGTCGCCATGGCGCCGTCGAGGATGATCGCGGGGAAAGCCTGGAGGATTGTCTCGATCGGGTTCATATATTGTGGCCAGTGAAAGGTTGCCCCGACAGTATAGCACCTCTTCTCTCGCGCCCAGGCTGATGGCTCTGGGCCCCCTGCGCTGGCACGTCCCGTGCAAATAAAATAAGCAGTCAGTTCAGTGGCTGGCTGGGGCTGGGGCGAGCGGCTTTGGCACCAGGAAGGTACGATGGAAGGGGACGGAGTTGGAGACTGCGAACGGCGAGCAGTATGCGCTGATCCCGGCTCAGGCGAGCTATGATGATCAGGCACAGGATCTGACGGTGCCGGTCTCAGTGATCTACGTGAATATTGAGGATCCATCTAGTCGCTGGCCCCTGCCAGGGCTACAATCCTGCGGCTTCCTCGGATACGCATCGTCATATCTGTACTGGCTCTCTGACCATCTTGACTCTATGCGGAGGTGGATCGAGCCTGCTAAATAAACAAGACTAAAGCGTGAAGGCTATGGCGCTGGCATGTTTCTTGCAAGTAAGAAGCGATAGCTATGTGGGCCGTGATACAAGCTGCAGAAAGACGCCAGGATGTCCACATTTCCTTCGGCGCCCGGGCCGACCAGCGTAGCCGAGGATGTCAGGGTAGACGGTGTCCAGGATCTCTCGCCGCAAGAGCAGGGCCGCCTGGCCGCTGAGGCAGCGGCCGACCGCGCCACACGCCTGCTGATCATCACGGCGGCCCTCTCGCGGGCGCTCACGGCCGAGCGGGTGGCGGCCGTCGTGATCGAGGGCGCTACCGCCGTGCTTGGCGCCGCCGGCGGGATTGTGACGCTCCTGAACCCCGTCGATGGGGCGCTCGAGATCATCGGGAGCTACGGCTATTCCGATACGCTGCTCCACAGCTGGCGCCGCATCCCCCTGACCGTCCCGGTGCCTCTTGCCGATGCCGTCACGCGCAGTGAGCTGATCCTGGTCGAGAGCCCGGAGCAGCTCGCTGCGCGCTACCCTACCCTGGCCCGCAGCGAGGCCACCAAGAAGACACAGGCCTGGGTGGCCCTCCCGCTCAACCTTGACGTGACCACTGTCGGGGCCATGGGCTTCAGCTTCGGCGCGCCCAAGGCCCTAAACGCCGAGGAGCGCACCTTCCTGCTGACGCTGGCCGGGCTGTGCGCCCAGGCGCTCGAGCGGGTGCGCCTCTCGGAGGCCGAGCGCGAGGCCCTGGCCGCCGCCGATGAGGCGCTGGCCCTGCTCGATACGGTGATCGACTCGGCGCCGATCGGCTTGGCGGTGATGGACCAGGAGTTCCGCTACACGCGTATCAACCCGTATCTCGCCCGGCTGAATGGGCGCTCAGTAGCTGAGCACCTGGGCCGCCCGGCGCGGGATCTCTACCCGCTGGCGGCAAAGCGCTGGGAGCCGCTCTGGCGCCAGGTGCTCGAGACAGGCCAACCACTGGTTGACTTCGAGCTGACGAGTGTGAATGGGCATGGCGAGCTCCACCACTCCCTGGTCAGCTACTACCCGGTGCGGGTCGGTGAGGGGCCCATCCTCGGCGTGGGCATTACCGTGGTGGACATCACCGAGCGGAAGCAGGCCGAGGAGGAGCGCCAGCGTCTGCTGGCGAGCGAGCAGGTCGCTCGCGAGGAGGCTCAGCGGGCCCAGGCGCACGCCGAAGAGGCGCTTGAGATGCGCGAGGCCTTCCTCTCGGTCGCGGCCCACGAGCTTAAGACGCCTCTCACCTCGCTCCTCGGTCAGGCCCAGATGCTCGAGCGCCGCCTCTCTAGCGAGGGCCTGCTGACGGGCCTCAACCAGCGCTCGCTCCAGACGATTGTCGGACAGAGCCGCCGTCTGAACTTACTGATCGGCGACCTTCTCGATGGCGCCCATCTCGAGAGCGGGCATCTTACCATCGATCTGCGCCCGATCGATCTAGGTCAGCTCGTGCGCCGGATCGCCGAGGATCTTCAGCCGATGCTGCCTGATCGGACCCTGACATGCGTGGTCGAGGACGCGCCGCTGGCTGTACATGGTGACCTGATGCGCCTGGAGCAGGTGATTCAGAACCTGCTGAGCAATGCCGTTAAGTATAGCCCCAGTGGCAGCCCGGTGACCCTGTCGGCGCGGCGCGACGGTAGACACGTGCTGGTGTCGGTGCGCGACGAGGGCATCGGCATCCCCCGCGGGGCCCTGCCGCAATTGTTCGAGCGCTTCTATCGGGTTGACGGGCCTGAGACGCGCGGCGTCAGCGGCCTGGGCGTAGGGCTCTATGTGGTCCGCGAGATTGTGCGCCTCCACGGCGGCACTGTCGAGGTGGCGAGCACCGTGGGCGGCGGCAGCACATTCACGATCATTCTCCCGCTTACGTAGCGAGGCGCAGCGACGAGGTACGCCTCGCGCACCTGCTATCTCTATGAGGTCGTGCGCGCCGGGCCTGACTAGTGCATAGTGGGTGTGGTGTGGACGCTGCCGTCGCGGCTGCTTAGAAAAGTGGTGACGATCTTGTTGAAGGCGGCCGGCTGCTCCCACATCGGCACATGGCCGGCGCCCCGGACCACCACCAGAGCCTTGCCGGGCAGCATGCTCGCCAGAGTGTAGCCTATGCTCAAGGGCACCATGGGGTCGCGCTCGCCCCAGATCACCAGGGAGCGGGCGCGGATCTTCTGGAGCGTGGGCCCCATGTCGTGCCTGCTCATATCATAGGCGGCCAGGGCCAGCTTCGGCAGTCCCGTCCTGAGCGCCTCGGGGACGACCAGGGGTAGTATGCTGACGGGCAGAAAAGAGAGGCCGCCAGGCCTCTGGGCCGCCGCCTGCGCTGTGCCCGCGATCTGAATAGCCGCATCCACCAGCACGAGGCGGTCGATCAGATGCGGGTGGGCGGCGGCCAGGTCGGCGGCGATGTGGCCGCCCATCGAGTGGCCGATAAGCGCGGCGCGCCCCAGGTCGCAGCGCTCCATCCAGGTCGCCAGGATGCTTGCCGCCTCGCGCAGCACAAAGCTGCCGCCGCTTCTCCCTGAGCCGACCAGATCGATGCTGTGGACCTCGTGGTCGCGGGCCAGGGCGCTGACGTTCTTCTCCCACCAGCGTGTCGAGGCCGCCAGCCCGTGGATGAGCACCACGGGCGACCCCGAGCCAACTACCTCGGAGTAGATCTTCGCCGAGCCAATATGGATATGCCGGCAGCGAGGGCTGGCAGTAGCACTTCCCCAAAACATGGGCGGGCCTCCTCTTATCTCTCGTCCTTGATAGCGGCAAGCCGTGGTGCCGCTGTATCTCTCGCCATAAGCAGGAGCTATGCCGAGAAGGTATGGAAGAGATGACAATATAGGTCGGGATTCGCCCCTCATTTGGGTCGTTTGTGGCGCGCCGGGCATAACGAATGCCTGCCGGGGAGCGGCAGGCATTGCTTTATAGGGCTAGGGCGCGCGAGGTGCTACCTACCCCGCTCCTGGAACCTCATGGCCTGCTGTAGCAGCAGCGGAGTGCTCTGCTCGACCATCTGCGCCGTCTGCTCCTCCTGCCGGAGATTCTGGCGCAGCAGGGTGGTGATCTGAGACTGGCCCATACCCTCGGCGGCCATGATCAGGCTACGGTACGAGGCGACCTCGTAGTGCTCCACCTTGGCGGCGCTCCCCGCGATCATACAGTCGCAGACCGCCGGGTTGCCCTTCGACTCCTCTATACCCTTCTGGCCCTCGATCACCAGGCCTGTTGCAGCATCGCACTTGACCCGCTGCGGGTTGCTGCCGAGCTGTGAGTAGATCAGCTCTAGATTGCCGATCTGCTGCTGGGTCTGGGCGATATGATCCTGGATCATGGCCTTGAGCTGCGGTGACGTGGTGTTCTGCACCATCTCCTGCTGAGCCTCGAGAAAGCGGTGCTCTGCGTCGTAGATGTCGGCCAGGTCGTGGATAAACTTCTCTTCGAGCGTGCGAATTGCCATGCTGTGAGCCTCCTCTATTGCTAGGGGTGCCCGCATTTGCGCGGACTTTCTCTATCTGGCACGAGCCGTGCCAGCGAGTCAGACGGCCCGGCGCACCCGCCGCGTGCCGCCGACAGGCAATTCGCCTCCTATGTCCGCATTACGACAGGGCGTCGGTGATCGCGCTGATCGCGGCCTGCTCATCGACGGTCACCAGGGTGCCGCCCATGCCGAAGAATCCGCCCTCCTTGGCGGCGGTGGCGGCCTGCTCGGCGGTCCTGATGATGGTCGCGCGGAAGGCGGGCACCTCGGACGGGCTCTTCTGGGTCACCAGGGCGGCGGCCTCGCGGATATGGTTGAGTACCGCCTCCTGGCTCGGGCTCTCGCGCTGCATCTGCTCGAACGCGTTCATGTCGATGCCGGCGGCGAAGCTGTTGCTGAGCAGCGAGGCCACAGGGGCGCCCTGCGCTGTCTCGGCGACCACGCGCGCGGCCGCCGACAGCTCCTTGCTGGTGCCGCCCCAGCGCGAGGGCGAGGCCGAGGAGACCAGGTAGAGTGCGGCGAGGGGCGCGCCCTTGACCTTCGCCCACTCGGCGTCGGTGAAGGCGCCGCGCAGCGTGGCGGCCTGGTTGCCGTCGGCGAGGGCCTGCTTGACGAGCCGGGATGTCTCGGCATTTGCCGGGTTGCTCATATAGGCGTCGGCCTCGCCCTGGAGCAGCTTCGCGACGCCCGAGGCGTCGAGGCCGCCCTCTTTCACAAACTTGTTGACAATGCCCGCGACGGCGGGCACAGCTATGGTCAGGATTGGCCTCACGTCAAAGCCGAGGCTCTTCGAGAGCGAGCCACCGATCGCGTTGGCGCCCTCGCCAAGCAGGCTAGTGACCATAGTGTTGCTGGTGTCACTCCTGGCCGCGCCCAGGAGGCCGCCAAGCAGATCGCCGCTGCCGCCGATGGCCCGCTCCAGCCCTCCCAGGGGGCTGTTGCTGCCGCTCAGCTTGGCCAGGCTGCTCGTCAGGGCTGCCGCGCCGTCGGGCGATCTGGTCTGCTGGCTGAGGCTGCCGAGCACTGTGGGGGCCGTGGCGCCGAGCCCTTTGCTGACCTGCGTGGTGTCCATGACAATGGCGCCGCTGATCTGGTCGATCACATCGGGCGTGATCATAGAGCTCAGGGAATCGAGAATTCCAGCCATAGTGTGACCTCGCTGTCATAGCTTGCCTGTAACTGTCGATAAGGTTCAGACGACGGCGATGCTGGCGCCGTCACATGGGCGGCTGATCTTTCGGCCGGTTTCCCCAGTGCGGCGCCTTGACAGTGCCCGCGACCACGAGGCAGCCCGTCGGGCCTGCGTCGCTCCGCGGGCTACTCGGGCGCAACGGCCAGGCCGTCGAAGGCCTGCGCCTCCCACGCCCAGAGGAAGGTCTCCCAGGTCACCTCATACTCGAGGGGGCGCTGGTGGTTGGTGCTTGTCGGCCCCAGCACATCGCGGATCACGACCGCATCGCGGTTGTAGCCGATCACGACGACCGCGTGGTCGTTGCCCAGGACTGTCCGCAGCCTGCTGCCGTCGGGCGTCACCCATGTCGCCGGGCGCCATGGCTTGAAGTCGACCGTGGTCTTCATCCAGACCAGGGCGCCCCGGCGCAGCGCCGCCTCGACCCCGGCCCGGTCGCCGACAGGCTCTGCGCGCAGGCCGAAGCTCGCGAAGACCGGGATCAGCGCCGTGCCGGACGAGCGGGCCAGAAAGCTCGTCCGGTAGTCGCCCGAGAAGGCCCGGCGAATATCGCCGCCGCTGATCACGAACCCGTCGCCCGTCTCGGCGAAGGACGGCTCGACCGTTGTGTCCTGGGGCGTGCGCGCGATGATCGTCTCGACATCGACATCGACGCCGAAGGTCTGCATCACCACCCAGGCGGCGTCGAACTCGCACGAGTACTGGTAGGCCTGGCCCTGCTTCACCGCCGCCGGGATGTAGGCGTCGTACAGGCGGCCGTTGACGCGCACCGGCGCCGGCGTGGGCGACGGCGTGGGCGGCGGGGTGGTGGTCGCCGTCGGCCTGGGCGTGGCGGTCGCGCGCG